>JANOTJ010000302.1:0-17954 GCA_031416295.1 Chloroflexota bacterium | reverse complement strand
GTAGCTGGATCAGCATCGTCGATTGCACGCCATGTCACCGCGGCACCGTACCCGGAGCGGCGCCGCGTCGGTACCGTCGCGACGTTGTAGATGCCCCACAACGACCCCAGCTGAATGACGTCGCCGTGGCGACCGGTTCCTCATCAACATAGGCTACGTAGCCGCGGATGCCGTCGTCGTCGAACATGGACTGGGGAAATGCCACCTCCGCAAGCGGAAGCGGCATTCCGAAACCTTCGGCGGCCGCGCTCGCGTCCCGAGATCAGGACCCTCGCGGACCTCGGCAACTTCCTGTCCGGGACGGGCATCGATCCTGGTGCCTTCAAGCGCGAGATGGCCGGCTGCGCCGCGCTGCTCGTTGCCCGGCGCGATGCCCTCGCGGGCGACGAGGACTTCAAGCCGGCGTTTCGGCCGATCTGGAGTGTCCTCGACCCCCTAGATGACTGCTACAGCTGGGCCGACCGGGGTCGCCTCTTGCCGCGGATGCTTCCATGACCCACTCTGGGCGGATGGAGGACAGTTGGGTCTGCGGTTCGTGCCATTCGATTAACCAACCCGGGAGCAGCCGCTGCTACAGCTGCAGGCAGAGCCCGGCGGCAGCCGAGGATCTCTCTGTCGACAGCCAGGCATCGGATCAGAACGGGGGTCGCGACGCATGGGCCGCGATGACCATGGTCTGCCCGGCCTGCGCAACGCCCCGGTTCGGTTGGTCGAGTCACTGTCGGTCGTGCGGGCTGAGCTTCGACGAACTCGCGCTCGCCGAGGCCGTGGAGGCCGCCTCCCACGGTCCCGGGCCGCTCGCCGGGCTGCTCCTCCGCCGGCTGCCGGTGCTCATCCCGGGCCTGATCCTGCTCGTGATCCTGCTCGTGGCCGTCATGCTCGACCCGTCCTTGCTTGGCAAACTGCAACGCTGAACCGGTCTGCAACCGTGACCGAGCGCGAGACTGCCTGGTTGCGCCACCAGGCCGCGGCGCAGCACCTCGGCCTGAGATGTCGGGCACGTGGAGCCGCGCGAGCGGCAGCCCGAGCAGCGCCGGCAGCTCGCAGGCGATGGCCTTGATCTCAACCGCGAGGCTGGGGGGGAAAGCGCGCCGGTCGCCCACGGCGCGGTCGCTCCTCGAGGCCGGCGAGGCCTTCCTCGAAGAAGCGCTTGCGCCACTTGCTGACCACCTCACGCCGGGTGTTGAGCCGCGCGCCGATGACGTCGTTGTCAAGACCCTCCGCCGCCAACAGGACCAGCTGGGCTCGGACGACCTCCCGATACGGCAACGTATACCGTCGTGCCCGCCCCTCGAGGATCTCGCGGGTCTCCACATCGAGGCTGATACCAAACGGGCTTCGTCTGGGCACGCACAACCCTCCTCTCGGAGGAGAGCATACCGCGGAGCCGCAGACAATATATGTGCATGTACTTACGACGGTGAGTACTTAGGCAGCTGACCGCACCAACCCCGGAGCGGTTCAGCTCGATTGTTGCGTTTGAGGTATCTCGAGCTGGCTGAGGGCTCTCGGTTCGCTGTTGAACTCAAGAGCCTCCCAGCTATACGCACCATCCTCAATGAAGAGAACGAATCCGGCGCCATGCTCGAGTCCTGGCACCGTCCCGTGCACGTCATGCAGGTTGAATGTTTGGCCTTCGGCCGCAGGGGATACCTGGCGGTCCACCTCAAGGTGGACACGAAAACCCACTCCCGTCATCTCCCGACTACGAACGCTCACCACATCCTGGCGACGCAGATCGAGGAGAATCGGGTGGTCACCGGAGAGAAACTTGCCGAGGAGCTCCCGCTCAGCGCGACCTAGTTTCGTCATGTCTGGGGATCCAGAAGTCGCTGATTCGAAAGATTCCGTCCATCACTCGACCTTGCACCTCCACTGTTCGGCCCGCGACGACCACCCTGAGACGTGAACGCCGGGCAGAGAGGACGCGCGCCTCGACCGCCCGAGCGATACCTGGGGCTGGAGATGTCGTGGCGAACCGGAGCACCGCCTCGCTCACAGTACAGCGGGTCGCCCAGTCCACACCTTCTGTCGCCTCGTTGAGCCAGGAGCGGAACCCGGGGTCGGTACTGAGACGAACTCGCTGCTGGTTGCCCACGCGATCGACGTCAACGGCGCCCCCGAGTCGAAGTCTATCCACCGCAAGGGCGACATTCCGTTTTGACGAACGGGTCACCGTGGCCAGTTCGGCGAGCGATGGCGCCGATGCGCTTGATGTCGCCAGGACGGCCAGGATGTCCGCTCGCACCGCGACCCCGAACAAGGCCCGGAGCCGAACCGTGAGTGCGCCGGGAGCGCTCATGTCCCGCACCTGCGCCTTGCCCCGTGACTCGTAGAAGATCGGCGGCGTTGCAAGGATCGGCCACCGCGGACCATCGCCCCCCGCGACGAGGGCCGCGAAGCGCTGGACGGACGTCGGGTCGCCGCCGATCTCACGTGCGACGGTCCGCAGTCGAGCGCCGTTGACCAGCCTGCCGTAGGCCAGTCGGCACACTGCGGCCGTGCGTCCGAGTCGATGATGCGGGACCGTGCCCAGTCTGGGGCGGCGCCTTCCCGCCGGGTGCTGGTCCGCCAGGTCGTGGGACGGCGCGGTCCCTCGATCTGTGACAGATGCTCGCGTGGTGGGCACTCGTCGGAGATGGTGCGCCACCCCGCGGGCGATCCACGCTCACGGCCACGGTAGCTTGATCGCCATCCGTGTCAGATGCGTCGGAGGGGAGGCGGATGTCACGAATCCCCTGACGAGTGCCCACCATGGCGGCCGATGACCCGGACCGCGCGTTACCGATGGCTCGCTCGGACCCATCGGCGACTTCCCGCCTGACACGGTAGGGTTCGGGGCGATGACCGACGCCCACGACATCACCGCCGCGACCACGCCCACGGATCCCGACGCCGGCCCGCCCAGCCCGCCCGGCCCGCCCGGACCGACCGTCCTACCCTACGGCAGCTGGCCCTCGACGATCAAGGTCCAGGACCTGACCGCGGCCAGCATCGGCCTCGCCGAGCCGTGGCTGGACGGCGACGACATGTACTGGATCGAGGGTCGTTCGACCGAGGGCGGCCGGTGGGCGCTGGTCCGCCAGGGCGTCGACGGCGCCATCGAGGAGCTGACTCCGGCCGGGGCCAATGTGCGCAATCGCGTCCATGAATACGGCGGCGGCTCGTACACGGTCGCCGGCGGCACGGCGGTCTACAGCGAATTCAGCGATGGGCGGCTGTATCGCCTTGACCCAGGGCTCGGCTCGCCCGCGCCGATGACCCCCGAGGGGCCGTACCGCTACGCGGACCTGCGCTTCGATGCGCCGCGTCGGCGATTCATCGCGGTGCGTGAGGACCACACCGATCCCGCACATCCACAGGCGGCGCTCGTCGCCGTGCCGCTCGACGGCGACGGATCGCGCGATCCCGCGGTCCTGTATGGCGGCCCGGACTTCCTGGCCGCACCCAGGTTGTCGCCCGATGGCCAGCGCCTCGCCTGGCTCGAGTGGGACCACCCGGACATGCCCTGGGACGCGACCCGCTTGCGCATCGCCGACCTCGCCGACGATGGCTCGCTGGGGGTGTCGGCACTCGTCGCCGGTGCCCCCGACGAATCGATCGCCCAGCCCGAATGGTCGGCTGACGGGCTGCTCCATTTCGTGAGCGACCGGAGTGGCTGGTGGAACCTGTATCGACTCGCGCCTGGACCGCGTCTCGAGCCGCTGGCGCCGCGCGAGGCCGAGTTCGCGGACGCCGCCTGGGTGTTCGATCGCTCCATGTACGCGTTCCTCGAGGACGGATCCATGGTGGCCACACCGCGGTCGGCCGGTCGGGATCGGCTCGTGCACATCACGCCGGGCGTCGCCATCGGCGACGTGGCGTCGGCCTTCTCCGAGTTCGAGGGGCTGCGTGCGAGCGGGTCGCAGGTGGTGGTCCTGGCCGGCGCTCCGACGAGTGCCACAGTCCTCCTCAGGCTCGATCCGCAGACCCTGGAGCCCGTGGGCGTCGTGCGCCGCTCCATGGACGCCGCGCCTGACCCGGGGTCGATCTCCGCGCCGGAGGCGATCGAGTTCTCGACCGCGGGCGGCCGGACGGCCCACGCGCTCTACTACGCGCCGCGCAACGGCGGGTTCGTCGGCCCCGTCGACGAACGGCCGCCGCTGGTCGTGCTGTCCCACGGTGGCCCCACCGCCAACGCCTCGTCCGCGCTGGACCTTGCCAGGCAGCTCTTCACCAGTCGCGGGATCGCGGTCGTCGACGTGGACTACGCGGGCAGCACCGGTTACGGCCGCGAGTACCGGCACGCCCTTGACGGTGCGTGGGGGGTCGCAGATGTCGATGATTGCGAGGCAGCCGCCCGGTACCTCGTCGAGCGTGGCGACGTGGACCCCGAACGCCTGGCCATCATGGGCGGCAGTGCGGGCGGCTTCACGACCCTCGCCTCGCTGGCGTTCCGGGACGTCTTCTCGGCCGGCATCAGCCTGTTCGGTGTCGGCGATCTCGAGGCACTCGCCCGCGACACCCACAAGTTCGAGGCGCGCTATCTCGACCGGATGGTCGGCGCGTACCCGGCGGCCGCCGCGACCTACCGTGAGCGCTCGCCGATCCATGCCCTGGACCGGATCGCCTGCCCGGTGCTCGTGATGCAGGGGCTGGACGACAAGGTCGTGCCGCCGGCGCAGGCCGAGGCGATCGTGGCCGCTCTCGCCGCCAACGGCATCCCGCACGCCTACCTGGCCTTCGAGGGCGAGGGCCATGGGTTCCACGGCGGCGAGGCCATCCGCCGCTCGCTGGAGGCACAACTGGCGTTCCTCGGGGCGGCCTTCGGCTTCACTCCGGCCGACGATCTGCCGCCCCTCGAACTGCCCGGGATCGATGCCTGGCGGACCGCGCGCGGACGGCGCCCGGCGTCGGCCGAGCCCCGCGCCCGGCGCCCGGCGCGGGCCGCGCCCCGATCCCGGCAGGCCTGAGCGCATCAGTCTGATGGAGTTGCACATCGGGCCCATCGAGCTGATCTTCCTCGTCTTCGTGTGGTCGACGATCCTCGTGTACGTCGCTCGGCGCCTGGCCATCCCCGACCCGATTCTGCTCGTCCTTGGCGGGGTGGCCATGGGTTTCGCGCTGAAGCTCGTGCCCGACGCACCAGCCATCGAGCTCGAACCCGACATCGTGTTCCTGCTGTTCCTGCCGCCGATCCTGTTCGGGGCCGCGTTCTTCACGCCGATCCGCGACTTCCGGGCCAACGCCCGCGCGATCCTGCTGCTGGCCATCGGGCTCGTGCTGTTCACGACGCTCGTCGTCGGCGTGGTCACCAAATTGCTCGTGCCGGAGCTGCCCTGGGCCGCCGCCTTCGTGCTCGGTGCCATCGTCGCGCCGCCGGACGCGGTGGCCGCCACGGCCGTCTTTCAGCGCCTCGGCGTGCCCCGTCGGATCGTCACCATCCTGGAAGGCGAGAGCCTCATCAACGACGCCTCGGCGCTCATCGCGTACCGGGTCGCCGCTGCCGCGGTCCTGACCGGGACGTTCTCGCTCCTGGACGCCACGGTGTCGTTCGTCGCCGTCGGTGCTGGCGGCATCGTCGTCGGATACATCGTCGGCAAGCTCGTGACCGCGACCATGTCGCGGACCGGCGAGCCCACGATGGAGATCATCGTCTCGTTCATCGCCCCGATCGCCGCATATCTGCCGGCCGAGGAGCTGGGCGTCTCGGGTGTCCTGGCCACGGTCGTCGCGGGGCTGATCACCGGCCGACGTGCCTCGCGGGTCCTGTCGCCCGAGGCCCGGCTGATGGGCCAGGGTGCCTGGGCGGTCGCGATCTTCCTGATCAACGCCTTCGTCTTCACGGCCATCGGCCTGCAGCTCCCCGGGATCATCGAGGGGCTGGGCGACTACAGCGCGGCCGAACTGATCGGGCTGGGCCTCGCGGTCAGCGCGGTGACCATCGTGGCCCGCGTCGTGTGGGTCTTCCCGGCCACCTACCTGCCGCGTCGTCTGAGCGCGAGGATCGCGGCCCGCGCCCCGGCGCCATCGGCTCGCGGGGTGTTCATCGTGTCCTGGGCGGGGATGCGCGGCGCGGTCTCGCTGGCGGCCGCCCTCGCCTTGCCACTCGACTTCCCGCAGCGTGCGCTCATCCTGTTCCTGACCTTCTGCGTCATCGTGGCCACGCTCATCGGCCAGGGCCTGAGCCTGCCGTTCCTCATCCGCCGACTGGGCATCGTCGCGTCGAGCGCGCCCGACACCGAGGAGGCGCACGCGCGACTCGCGGCGATGGAATCGGCCCTCCGTCGCCTGGACACGCTGGCATTGGACTACCCGGGGCACGAGGAGTTGATCGTCAACCTGCGCGCTGGCTTCGACCACGAGGCGACTCACGTCTGGCCGCACTCGGATACGCCGCTCGATGAGGCGGAACAGGAGCGCCTGGAGCACCGGCTCATCCGCGACGCGGTCATCACCGCCCAGCGCGAATCGGTCATCCGGTTGCGCGACGACGGGAACATCAACGACGAGACGCTGCGCAGCATCGAGCGCGATCTCGACCTCGAGGCCCTGCGCGCCGAGTGACCCGGCCGCGTCCTGGCGCTGGGCGGGGACCGACCCCTGGCCGGGCGGGGACCCACCCTGGCCGGGCCCCGTGATACCCTCGGGCGAACTTGGCAACGAGGAGCCGAATACCTTGAGCATCATCGACAGCGCGCAATACCTGTTCACCTCCGAGTCGGTCACGGAAGGCCATCCGGACAAGATGTGCGACCAGATCAGCGACGCCATCCTGGACGCGATCCTGCGCGACGACCCGGACGCTCGCGTGGCCTGCGAGACGGCCACCACGACCGGCCTCGTCATGGTCCTTGGCGAGATCACGACGAACACCTACATCGATTTCCAGACGATCGTCCGCGACACGGTGCGCGACATCGGCTACACCCGCGCCGACTACGGTTTCGACTACCAGACCTGCGGCACGCTGGTGTCGGTCAAGGGCCAGTCACCGGACATCGCCCAGGGCGTGAATTCGGCACTCGAGGTCCGCGATGACGCGGCATCGGCCTTCGAGCTCGGCGCCGGCGACCAGGGCATGATGTTCGGGTTCGCCTGTCGCGAGACGCCCGAGCTGATGCCCCTCCCGATCGCTCTTGCCCACCGCATGGCCCGGCGCCTTGCCGAGGTGCGCAAGTCCGGCCAGTTTCCGTATCTGCGGCCCGACGGCAAGACCCAGGTCACGGTCGAGTACGCCCATGGCGTGCCGGCTCGGGTGCGCACGGTGGTCGTGTCCGCCCAGCACGACCCGGACGTCCGCATCGAGCGGCTGCGCTCCGACATCATCGAGGCGGTCATCCTGCCGACCATCCCGCGCGAGCTGCGTGACACGGACCCGGTGATGCACGTCAACCCGACCGGCCGATTCGTCACCGGCGGGCCGATGGGCGATGCCGGCCTGACCGGGCGCAAGATCATCGTGGACAGCTATGGCGGGATGGCCCGTCATGGCGGTGGCGCCTTCTCCGGCAAGGATCCGACCAAGGTCGATCGCTCCGCCGCGTACGCCGCCCGGTGGGTCGCCAAGAACGTGGTCGCGGCGGGTCTCGCCGATCGCTTCGAGGTCGAGGTCGCCTACGGCATCGGGATCGCCCGGCCGATCTCCTTTTCCGTGGACTCCTTCGGGACGGGCAAGATCAACGACACGGCCATTCAGGCGCTCATCGATCGTCACTTCGACCTGCGCCCGGCATCGATCATCGCGGCCCTCGACCTGCGCCGCCCGATCTACCGCCAGACCGCCTCGTACGGCCACTTCGGTCGGCCGGACCTGGACCTGCCCTGGGAGCGCACCGAAAAGGCCGCTCTCCTCGCCGCCGATGCGGGCCTGCCCGAGCCGGAACTGGCAACAGCGCCGGCCTGACGACACTCGCCGCCGGACCCGCGCGGACCGGTCGGCGGCCACAGCTCTCGCCGCCGCCGGGTCACACATTCGCGCCCGCCCCGCCCGCCGGGGCTCTCGCGGCCGCCCCGCCCGCCGCCGCCCCGCCGCCCCGCCCGACCGCCGGGGCTGCTCGCTCGTGTGAGACACACATTCGCGACGAATGAGCACAGCCCACGCGCGCAGGATGCAGAAATCGTTTGTCTGGGCGATCGATTACGAGGGGTTCATCGCCGATCCGTGTCTGACAGACACATCGCCGCGGCCGACCCGTCCTCAACGTCGGACCTACCCGGACTGGTCGGCCCTCGTGTTGGGCACACGTCCTCTACGAACCAAGCACGGGTCGGCGGCCGACCGGGCCGCGCGCTTGCTGCTCGCGATATCACCACCACCGATACGCGGAGCGGTTCGAGACCGACAACGCCGGATCCGGGTATCCCGGACGGGCACCCCTGAGCGTGCGTCCGCTCGGCACGGGGCTGTGCCGCCCCCTTGGAGGGTCGTTGTGCCCGGCCATTCCCAGGGACTATCGGTGGTGGCGATATCCGCGGCGCGAACCGCCCCGGCGCCCGGCGCCCCGCCCCGTCGAGCCGCCCCGGCGCCCCGAACTGCCCCGGCGTCCCGAACTGCCCCGGCGCCCCGTCGAGCCGCCCCGCCCGGACCTCAGCCGCCCCGCACCCCACGCCCGCGGTCGGACCTTACCCGGACTGGTCGGCGATCATCCCGGCGACCGACGACTGGGAGCCCCGCTGGCCCGTGCGTCTGGCGTTCCGCCAGAGCAGGATCTGGCCGATGACCAGGATCCCGAGCGTGATCAGGAGCATGATCGCGGCCACGGCGTTCGTCGCCGGCGTCACTCCCCGGCGGATGGTCGAAAAGACGTACAGGGGCATGGTCGTGGTCCCGGCTCCGGACACGAATGTGGTGATCACGTAGTCGTCGAAACTGAACGTGAACGACAGCAGGAACCCGGCCACGATGGCCGGCAGCAACTGCGGGAACGTGATCTGCCAGAACGTGCGCCACGGCGATCCGTACAGGTCGTAGCTCGCCTCGACGTGCGTCCGGTCCATGCCTGACAGGCGCGCTCGCACGAGGAGCATCACCAGGCTGATGTTGAACAGGGCGTGCGCCGCGATGATCGTGTGGAAGCCAAGCTTCAACTGCAGGTTCAGCGCCGGGTTCAGGATCTCGAACGTCGTCGAGAAGAAGACGAGCGTGGCCAGGGCGATGACGATCTCGGGCACGATGATGCTGATGAAGGTGAGCGCCTCGAACGGGCCGCGGAACCAGCGTGGTGCGCGCTGCAGGCCGAGCGCGGCCATCGACCCGAAGATCGTGGCCAGCACCGCCGTGAACGAGGCCACGATGAAGCTGTTCAGGAGCGCCCCCTGGACAGCGGTGTCGCCAAGCACGCTCTCGTACCACTTGAGGCTGAACCCCTGCCAGTCGGTCACCCGGCGGTCGGTCGCATTGAAGCTGAACACGACGACGACGAGGATGGGCACATACAGGAAGAGGTAGACGAGCAGCGTGTGGCCCCGCAGCCAACTCTCGACGATGCCGCCGAAGCGGGACCTGCGCGGCCGGGAGGGACGACGCGCCGCGTCCAGATGGGCACCGGCGGCGACGCTCGGAGCTCGAACCACCGGCGTCGCAGGCGCGCTCACAGGACACTGACCTCGCGGGTCCGGCGGCCGCGGTTCGCGAACCACAGGTAGATCACGATCGAGACCAGCATGATCAGGATCAGGATGACCGCACGGGCGGCGCCCTCGGGCCAGTTGCGGGCCTCGAGGAATTGCAGGACGAGCTGGTTCCCGACCAGGAAGACCCGGCCATAGCCGAGGATCGCGGGCACGACGTATTCGCCCATCAGCGGGATGAACACGAGGATGCTGCCGGTGATCAGGCCGGGCAGGGTGATCGGCAGGGTGATCTGTCGAAACGTCGCCCAGCGCCCGGCGCCGAGATCCTTGGACGCCTCGATGAGGGTCCGATCCATGCGCTCCATCGTCACGTAGATCGGGAAGATCATGAGCGGCAGGTAGCCATACACGACCCCGATCAACACGGCCACGGGCGTCCCCAAAATCCGGAACGCTGGATCGCCGATCGAGTCACCGATGGACCCGGCCAACCCGTCCGGGCCGAGCAGGGTCAGCCAGGCATAGGTCCTGATCAGGAAGCTCGTCCAGAACGGGACGATCAGCAGGACGATCAGCAGGGTCTTGCGCTGGCCACCACGCGTGGCGATGAAATAGGCCATCGGCAAGGCCGCCAGGAGACACAGGAGCGTCCCCGACATGGCGAGCACGAGGCTCGTGATGAACGGGGTGATCCGCTCCGGGTCGAGCGCCTGCGCGTAGTTATCGAAGGTGAACGCGGGCTCGTATCCGCCGATCCGTGTCGCCCGCCCGAAGCTCATGAGCACGACGATTGCGAGCGGCGCGACGAGCAGGATGATGTACCAGAGGCTGGCCGGCAGCAACAGCGCGCCGGTCAGCAACCTGGAACGGAGTGGCCGGCCGCCTGGCCGTATCGCCGGTGGCGATACGGCCTTGCTCATGACAGCCATGACGAGGCGACGGCGACGAGGCTCAGGCCTGGCCGATCTTGGACTTGAACTCTTCCCAGATATCGAGGCGGATCGGGTCGGTGGACAGATCCTCCGCGCCCTCGAGCCGCGCCAGGATGTCGTCCGGGACGAAGACCGCGGGATCCGCGAGGAAGTCCGGGTCGATGAACTTCTTGGCCTCGCTGTTGGGCGTGGCGTACTGGTTGGTCTCGGTCTCGACGGCCTGGATCTGGGGGTGGTGCATGAAGTTCAGGAACGCGTGGGCGGCGTTCGGGTGCGGAGCGTCCGCCAGGATCACCCAGGTGTCCAGCCAGTACAGCGTCCCGTCCTCCGGGATCTGGTAGACAGTGTCCGCGGTCTCGGGATCGTCACGCATCTCGAGGATGCCGCCGGTCCAGGTCAGACCGAGCACGGCCTCCTCTGTCGCGAGCTTGGTGTTGTACTGATCGGAGTCCAGGGCCAGCACGTGCGGCGCGATGCCGAGGAGCAGGGTCCGGGCTTCCTCGAGATGCTTGGGATCCTTGTCGTTCAGCGAGTAGCCCAGGGCCTTTAGCGGGGCGACGAAGACGTCACCAGGCGAGTCCACCATGACGATCCGCCCGGTGTACTTCGGCGCGACCTCGAAGAATTGCTTCCAGGTCTTGACCTCCTCCTTGACCACCTTGGTCCGGATCGTGATCCCGGTCGTGCCCCAGTCCTTGGGCAGCTGCCACTCGTCGGTCGGATCCCACCACTGGCCCTTGAACGCCGCCTCGATGTACTTGGCGTTGGGGATCCGCCCGAAGTCCAGCTTCTGGATGAAGCCCTGCTCGCGCATCGCCGGGACGAATTCAGCGGTTGGGGCGCTGACGTCCCACTGGCCGACCGCGCCGCCCTGCAGCTTCGTCAGCAGTTCGTCGTTCGACGCGAACGTGTCGTAGGTGAACTTCTCGACCCCGAACGCGGCCTTGAACGTCTTGATGTTGTTCGGGTCGACGTAGTCGCCCCAGTTGTACATGAAGAGTTCCTTCTCGATATCCGCCGGGACATCGAAGGACGGGACCGCCGATGCGACCGGGCCGCCAGCCGATGGGGCCGCTGACCCACCACCACCGTTGCCACTGCACGCGGCAAGGAAGGCGGCGGCGGCGGACATGGTCCCTGCGTACAGGAAGCCTCTCCGGCTCAACGGAGTCCGCGTCATCCGCCTGATGATCCGATCGATCTCGTGGTCTGCCATGTCGTGCTCCTCCTCCCGGATCACCCGGGCATGCATGATTCCTCAGCCGGCGAGAATCAGGTTGGCAGCCTCCTGCCATCGGACGACGACCGGGTCGCCCGGACCGACACCGGGGGCGCCCCCGGCACCGGCCGCGTTCTGATGACGGACGATGAGGTCGCCTGCCTCCTCTGTGAGGACTCGGTACTCCGTCTGGTCGCCCAGATAGGTACCTTGCTGGATGCGTCCACTGACCTGGTTGACGCCGCTCCCTGCGGGCGTGGCTGCATTCGCCGGGATGACTTCCAGGCGTTCGGGACGGGTGGCGACGGTCACCTCCTGCCCGATCGTGACCGTGGCATCGGGGTCCGTCACGCCACCGCGCATGAGCAGGCCCCGGGAGCTCCTGACCGCGATCCGCCCGTGCGCGTCGCGACCCTCGGTCACGGTTCCCGAGATGAAGTTGGATGTGCCGATGAAGTCGGCCACGAAGCGATTGAGCGGGCGCTCGTACAGCTCCGTAGGATCACCCTGTTGCTGGATTCGGCCGTCCTTCATGACCACGATGACGTCGCTCATCGTGAGCGCCTCTTCCTGATCATGGGTCACGTACACGAAGGTGATCCCGACCTCGCGCTGGAGGGCCTTGAGCTCGAGTTGCATCTCCTTTCGCAGCTTGAGGTCGAGGGCGCCGAGCGGCTCGTCGAGGAGGAGCACCGTGGGCCGGTTCACGAGCGCACGCGCGAGCGCGACCCGCTGCTGCTGACCACCCGACATCTCCCAGGTGCGCCGCGTCTCGTAGCCGCCGAGGCGGACCATGGCGAGGACCTCGCTGACCCGCAGTCGTTCCTCGGCGCGCTCGACCTTGCGCTGGCGCAACCCATACCCCACATTCTGGGCGACGTCCATGTGCGGGAACAGCGCGTAGTGCTGGAAGACCGTGTTGATGTTGCGCCGGTAGGGCGGAACTCCGGCGATCGGCTGGCCGGCCAGCAGGATCTCTCCTTCGGTCGGCTGCTCGAAGCCCGCGATCATGCGCAGGGTCGTGGTCTTGCCGCAGCCCGATGGGCCGAGCAGGGAGTAGAACGCACCGCGCGCGATGCGCAGGTCCATGGCGTCGACAGCCGTGACGCTACCGAAGCGCTTGGTCACCCCCACGATCTCGACGTCCGGTGCGTGTTCGGCGCCACGGGTGCCCGTGGCGACTGGCGACCTGGTCTGCCCCACGTCAGGGGTAACGGAAGCGGTCAACGGCGGTCCTCGCACTGGTTCCGGTCGCTGAGCGGCAAGCTGTCGCGGCGCTACAGGCTCGACGCATCGTAGGGGCGACACACCGCGTCGTCAACGCGTGTTTCGTGCGAATCTCGCAGATCGTCGCCCCTGAAGTGCGACGTTCGCGGGCCGAACTGTACCTATGCTTCCGGGGATTCGCATCCGGGCACTGCGCCAGGCGCGCCATCTGACCCCGGGATGCTCGGGCGGGGTGACCATCGGCGCCGATGCCCGGATGACCATCGGACGGGCGGCGGGCTGGCGTGCGTTTAGTAGGGTAGGGGCATGACAGTCCCCAGGTCCTGGCTGGTCGCCCCGCTCCTGCTCGTGCTGGCCTTCACCGCCCCGGCACATGCGCTCGGTGCCGAACCGACGCGCGGCGATGCCGTGGGCACGTTCAAGGTCCAGCCGCGGGTCCTGGAGTCGGTCAATCTCTATCGTGCGGGGGCACTGGTCAAGCAGTACACCAACTACTGGTGCGTGCCCGCCACCACGCAGTCCATGGTCAACCTCGTCCGGGGCACGACCAATCGGACGTACACGACGCAGCAGTACATGTACAAGAAGACGCGCCAGAACAACCTGTACACGTACCAGTCGCTGGGCAATGACCCCCAGGGCTGGGCCTGGGCGGTCAACTACTTCTCGCGCGGCGCGGCCACCTACGAGGCGCGCGCCTTTTCCGATCGAGGCGCGGCCATCCGCGAGATCGCCGATTCGATCGTGCGCACCGGTCACCCCGTGGGGGTCACGGTCCGGGCGGGCACCCACGCCTGGGTCGTGCTCGGTTTCAAGGGCGACATCGTCCCTGGTGAACCGTCGACGCGGCGCGTGAGCGGCTTCTACGTCAGCGGCCCGCTCGGCGGCCCGACCGACCCGTGGACCGTCGGATTCGTGTCCATCGATGCGTTCAACAAGGCGTTCACGCCCTACCACGAGTGGCAGCGCTCGGTCATCTGGGAAGATAAATTCGTGGTCATCAGCGACTGACCCCGTCAGCTCGCTACCGGGGCGGACGCAGGCAGGTAGCATTGGCGGCGCATGTACGCCGTCATCATGGCCGGCGGCGGCGGGACCCGGCTCCACCCCCTGAGCCGGCCCGAGCGCCCGAAGCCCTTCCTGCCCCTCCTCGGCGAGCTGACGCTGTTGCAGGCGACCGCTGCCCGACTGCCGACCGACGACGTGACCGTCGTGACCGACCGACGCTACGAACGCTTCGTGCGTGATCAACTGCCCGATGCCGATGTCCTGATCGAGCCCATGGGCCGCAACACCGCGGCCGCGATCGCCCTGGCCACGTCGGCCATCGATCGCGCTGAGGACGAGGTCATGATCGTGGTCCCGGCCGACGCTCACATCGACCCAGCGCGGGACGGCGTCTATCGCGACGTCCTGCGGGCGGCAGCGGACCATCTGGCCACGGGCTCGTTCGGGATCGATGCGCCGCTGGTGACGCTGGGCGTCCACGTGGCCGACCCGTCCACGGAATACGGCTACCTCATCCCCGACGTCGCTTCCCGGGAGGATGTGCAGGGCCTGGACGCGTACCGCCTCCTGCGCTTCGAGGAGAAGCCGACCGCCGACCGGGCGGCCGATCTGCTCAAGGAGCCCGGCGTCGCCTGGAATGCGGGCATCTTCGTGTGGCGCCGACTGGCCATCCGGGCCGCGCTCACCCGCTTCACGGGGTTGCTCCAGACGATCGGCCCGATGGCCGATTCACCCGCGATGCTCGAGCGCGCGTACGAATCGATCCAGCGCGCCGTGTCCATCGACGTCGCGGTCATGGAGGGCGCCGCCCGCGATCACCAGGTCGTGATGGGCTCGATGGACGTCGGCTGGTCGGATCTCGGCTCGTGGACGGCGCTGCTGGCGGCGATCGGTGCCCGAGGCGAGGGCGGCGTCGTGCAACCCGGCGAGACCGTGACCGTGGAGGACGGCGACCTCGTCGTGCGCCGCCTGGCCGGTCGCCTCGGGGTCATCGTCCCGCCCGAGCGCGGTAGCATGACGGCCGCCCAGCCCATCGCGGTGCTGCGTGGCGCGGCCCCCGATATCGAGGCCATCCGCGCCCTGATCGCTCGATGCAGCGAACCAGGAGATCGAGCGTGACGTCGTCCGCGGGCGCGCCCACGGCCATCGTGTTCGGTACCGACGGCTGGCGCGCCCGCGTCGCCGACGAGTTCACCTTCGAGAACGTCCGGCGCTGCGCCGATGGCGTCGCCCACTACGTCACCGAGCGCGGTGCCGCGGCCAGGGGCGTGGTCATCGCCTACGACCGTCGCTTCGCCTCCGAGCACTTCGCCGCGGCGGCGGCAGAGGTCCTGCTGGCCCACGACATCCCGGTCGCGCTGTCCATGCACGCGGTGCCGACCCAGATGAGTTCGTTCGAGGTCGTGGAGCGGGGTGCGGCCGCGGGCATCGTCATCACCGCGAGCCACAACCCGTGGGTCGACAACGGATTCAAGGTCAAGGCGCCCACGGGGGCCGCCGCCGGGGCGGACATCCTGGGCGTCATCGAGGCGCGCCTGGCGGCCAACGGCGGCACGCCAATCGATCGGCGCCCGCTGGCCGACGGCGAGGCGGCGGGCCTCGTCGAGTGGTTCGATCCGTACGCCGGCTATGAGCGCTTCGTGCGCACGACCGTGGACCTGGACGCGCTCCGCGCGGCCGATGTCTCGGTGCTGGTGGACCCGCTGTACGGCGCCGGGGCGGGCTGGATCAGTCGGCTGCTTGGCGGCGGCCGGATCCGCATCCACGAGATCCATCAGGAGCGCAACCCGTACTTCGGCGGGATCAACCCGGAACCGATCCGGCCCAACGTGGACGAGGCGCTCGGGCTGATCGCCGCCGGCGGCTTTGACCTCGGCCTCCTGCTCGACGGCGACGCGGACCGAGCGGGTGCTGCCGATGAGGCTGGCACGTTCATCCATCAACTCCAGGTCACCGGGTTGCTGATGTACTACCTCGCGGAGCACCGCGGCTGGCGCGATCCGGTCGTCGTCTCGATCAACAACACCTCGATGGCGGCGCGCCTCGGCGAGCGCTACGGCATCGCCACGCACGAGACTCCGGTCGGGTTCAAGTTCATCGGCCCGAAGATGATCGAGACGGGGGCCATGATGGGCGCCGAGGAATCCGGCGGCTTCGGGTTCGGCATGCACCTGCCCGAGCGCGACGGCATCTACGCCGACCTCCTGCTGCTCGATCTCTTCCTGCGCGAACGGGCGGCCGGGCGCTGGCCCGTGTCGAGCGCGCTCGCGCACTTCCACGAGATCGCCGGGCCGTCCTTCTATCGGCGCATCGATGTCCACGTGGACCGGGCGCTGTACGCCGAGACGAAGCGGCGCCTGCTGGTGGACCTCGCAGCCTCGACGCCGACCGAGCTCGCCGGCGCACCGGTCGCGCGCACGGTCGCGCTGGACACCGGCGACGGCTACAAGTTCTTCCTGGCCGACGGATCGTGGCTGCTCATCCGAGCCAGCGGCACGGAGCCCCTCGTCCGGGTCTACACCGAGGCGACGACCGCCGACGCCCGTGAGGCGTTGCTGGTCGCCGGGGAGCGGCTGGTGCGCGGGTGAGCGACTCGGACACGCCGCAGGGCAGCGGCGCGACGTCCCGAAGAGTGGACAAGCCCTGGGGCCACGAACTGATCTGGGCGCACACGGACCGCTACGTCGGCAAGATCCTGGTCATCGAGGCGGGCAAGCGACTGTCACTCCAGAAGCACGAGATCAAGGACGAGACGATCCTGGTGACGGCTGGTCGCCTTCGACTGTTCCTCGAGGACGACGACGGCGTCGTCCGGGTGGAGGAGCTGGGCCCAGGTGAGCATCGCCGGGTGGCCACGGGGCGCATCCATCGCTACGAGGCCATCGAGCGCTGCGAGATCATCGAGGTGTCCACGCCGGAACTCGACGACGTGGTCCGACTGGAGGACGACTTCGGCCGCGAGGGGACGAACGCCCCCTGAGGTCGACGATGTCGACGATCGACACGGCGCCGCGGCTCGCCTACACGCCGCTCGCCCAGGTCGCTTGCTGGCGCTGCTTGATCGCGGCGAGGTCAGGGGTGGCGATGGTTTCGGTCACAGTGGTCTCCTCATGGCTTGCGGCCCGTGATCCCGGCGCCCACGGTCCCGAAGTCGGCCGCGCTGGATTGCTGAGGAGCGCCGCCGAAGACGTCCACTCCCCGGCGGACCTCGACATCCCGGAATCCCGCCCCCTCCACCAGCGTGACGAGCTCGCCTTCCAGAAGACCGCCGGCGATGCACCCGGTCCACAGGCTCACGTCGGACTTGGAGCCACGGGGAACCGGCCGGTCCAGGACGATGTCGGCGAGCTGGATGCGACCGCCGGGGCGCAGAACCCGGAAGCATTCGGCCAGCGCGAGCGTCTTGTCAGGCACGAGGTTGAGTACCCCGTTCGAGATGACCACGTCGGCCCAGTCGTCCGGGACCGGGAGTGCCTCCAGGATTCCCTCCAGGAACTCGACGTTGACCATGCCCGCGATTTCCGCGTTCCGGCGGGCCTTGGCCAGCATCTCCGGCGTCATGTCGACACCGATCACCCGGCCGCTCGGCCCGACCATCCTCGCCGCGATCAGGCTGTCGGCGCCGGACCCGCACCCGCAGTCCACGACCCGCTCACTGGGCAGGAGTTCGCCGACCGCGAACGGATTGCCCGTCCCGGCCATCGACTCGACCGCACTCGGCGGGAGCGCGGCGATCCACGGCTCGGGATAGCCCAGGATCGCCGCGAGTCGCGCGCCCGTATGGAAGTGGAATCCCTGCTCGGGATGCTCCGCCACCGCGGCGTACTCGGCGCGGATCGCCGCGCGGAGCGAGTCGATGTCGACGGGAGCGGTAGCGAGCTCGGTCATGATCGTCACCTCTGGAGTGGTTCCTGTCATCGGACAGGACGAAACGGACCGCGCGGATATTCCCGACCGTCCCGCAAGCATCGCGGGTGCGCACCTCCGGCGGCTGGCCTCAGCTCCGGGCGCGA
>JANOTJ010000301.1:0-10017 GCA_031416295.1 Chloroflexota bacterium | reverse complement strand
GTCGCGATGCGGCGCTCCGGCGACGGCGCGACGGCCATCCGGGCGGGCCTGCCGGCCGAGGCGTGAGACCCGCCGCAGGGCGGTGCGTGGCTGCACTGACCCCAACGGCGTGATGGTCGGGTACCGTCGGGTCATGGGTTTCTGGCCCACGCTCCGTAGATTGCATTCACGGGGCAAACAACCCCGCCGCTCGACCGATCGTCCAGGGCAAACCCGTCGCGAGGCGGGGACGCAAAGTCAGGGATCTCAACGAGACCGCCCGGCTGCCGATCCCGGAGTGAACGACCTTTCGGTACGAAGGGAGTACATCGTGAAAGCGAACCTGGCGCGCTTCACCTGGGCACTGATGCTGCTGGCGTCGTTGGCCCTTACCGTGGGTGCTGGGATCAAGTGGCTGGGAGTTGCTGGGATCAAGTGGCTGTGAAGACCGTCTTCAGGGGCCAGTTCTTCCGCATCGCATTGGCACTCGGGACCCTGGCGAGTTCCGCCCTCGTCATCGAGGCGGGACAGCGCTGGAAGTGATTCCGGCTCTGCCGGAGCGCACCGTTCAAGGCCGTCGGCAGTGCCGACGGCCTTCTTCGTTGTCTGGCCGTGCGCCCGTCGAGGTCCACGGATCGGCGTCGCCCGGGCTGGACCCGACGCAACCCGTGCCAGCGTGATGACCGGACGTTGACGAGCGCACGAACCATGCTATGGTTCGCGGACCGCGCGGGGTCGCCGTGCGGAACCAGCGTCAGGGAGGCCGACTTGGGCCGTTTCGATCGTCAGGATCGTCGTCTTGTCGCCGTCGTGATCACGACGGACGGTCGCCGTATCCACATGCCGATCGAGCCGAACGGGTTCGCCGACGTATCGATCCTCGCGCTGCTTCGCTCGCTTCTGGGGCTTGATGGCCTTCTTGGCCTCATTACCGGCTCCCGGCAGGAGAACGGAGGAACGCGGAGGAACGAGCGCTAGGCGCCACGAACCACTGCAGACCAACGGGACCCTCGCCGGGAAGGCGAGGGTCTTTTTTCGTCCATCGATGATGAGGGCCCAGCAATGACCACGAAGACCGAACCGGCGACTGGCGGGCGTCAGGGGAGTCCGACGACAGCGCCTCCGGGCGCCGCGAGACGCAGTCACGTGCCGGCTGACGGCACGGCCAGCGCCGCCGCCGTCGAGCGGGCGCGCAAGAGCATGCTCCACGACGGGCGCGACCTCAAGCGCACGCGCATCGGGGCGGACGTCCTGTGCGAGGCGCTCCTGCGCCAGGGCGTGGATGTCTTCTTCAGCTACCCGGGTGGCGTGATCCTGCCCCTGTACGACGTCCTGGGCGACTACCCCGAGCTGCGTCACGTCCTGGTCCGCCATGAGCAGGGCGGCGCCCACGCCGCGGACGGCTATGCGCGGGTCACGGGTGAGGTCGGCGTGTGCATGGGCACCTCCGGCCCGGGCGCCACGAACCTCGTCACCGGCATCGCCACGGCCCTCCTCGATTCGGTGCCGATGGTGGCCATCACGGGCAACGTGCCCGCGGCCCTCATCGGCAAGGACGCCTTCCAGGAGATCGACATCAACGGCATCACCCTGCCGATGACCAAGCACAACTACCTGGTGCGCGACGCCGACGAGCTGCCCCGGGTCATCGCCGAGGCGTTCCACATCGCCCGGACCGGTCGCCCGGGCCCGGTCCACGTGGACATCACCAAGGACGCCCTCCAGCAGGAGACCCGGGCGCAGCACCCGACCGAGGCCGAGGTCATCGCCGGCCTGCCCGGGTTCCGCCCGAACATGGACGGCCACGGGCGCCAGCTGAAGATCGCAGCCCAGGAGATCGCGGCAGCCAGGCGCCCGGTCATCCTGGCCGGCCACGGGGTCCTCCACGCGCAGGCCTGGGACGACCTGAAGGCCCTCGCCGAGAAGGCCTCCATCCCGGTCGCCTGGACGCTCCTGGGCATCGGCGCAATGGACGAGACCCATCCGCTGGCCTATGGCTACATGGGCATGCACGGCTGGAAGCACGTCAACCGGGCCATCCAGAGTGCCGACCTCTTGATCGCTATCGGGATGCGCTTCGACGATCGGGTGACCGGCAATGTCCGGACCTACGCGCCGTATGCGCGGATCATCCATGTCGACATCGATCCGGCGGAGATCGGCAAGAACGTGGTCGTGGAGGTGCCCATCGTCGGCGACGCGAAGCGGGTTCTCGCGGCCCTGCTCCCGATGGTCCCCGCGACCGCCCCCGACGAGCGGCGCGAGTACCTGGACCAGCTCGCGGAGTGGCGCCAGGACTCCGAGGCGTCGTCGTGGCATGGCTCCGGGGCGTGGCGCGATGGCCTGCTGTCCGCGGATTACGTGGTCGAGCGGATCGGCGAACTCAGCGAACACAAGGCCACCTACGTTGCCGACGTGGGCCAGAACCAGATGTGGCTGGCCCGCTACACGGGCTTCCGCGAGCCCAACTCGCACGTCAGTTCGGGCGGCCTCGGGACGATGGGCTTCTCCGTGCCGGCGGCGATGGGCGCCGCCCTCGGGCGGCCCGATCGCGAGACCTGGGCGATCACCGGCGACGGTGGCTTCCAGATGACGTTCCAGGAGTTGATGACCCTCCAGGCCGACCACATCCCGGTCAAGATCGCACTGCTCGACAACAAGAAGCTCGGGATGATCCGCCAGTGGCAGGAGATCATCTACGCCGGCAACTACCACTCCTCGAGCCTGCCTGGCCCGGACTTCGCGAAACTCGCCGACGCGTTCGGCATCCCGGCATTCCGGGCCAGCACCCCGGGCGAGGTGGATGGCGCGATCCGCGCGGCCCAGGCCGTGGACGGCCCGGCGCTCATCTGGTTCGAGATCGCCGAGGAGCAGAACGTGTTCCCGATGATGCCCGCCGGCAAGGGCCTGTCAGACCTGATCGAGAAGTGGGGCGGGCCCGACGAATGAGCGTCGATCCATCGACCAACGGCACGGGACCAGGCAGTCCGCCGCCGGCACGCGCCCTGCCCGGCGGCGGCGAGACCCGGCGCCATGTGCTCGTGGCCATCGTCCTGAACAAGCCCGGCGTCCTCAATCGGGTGTCCAGCCTCATGCGCGCCCGCAACTTCAACATCGACTCGCTGGCGGTCAGCAAGACCGATCGTGAGGACACCAGCCGGATGACCATCACGCTCCACGGTGATGACGTCGCGGTGGAGCAGGCGGCCAAGCAGCTGTACCGGCTGATCGACGTGCTCAAGGTCCAGGACGTGACCGCGGAGCCCACCGTCGAACACGAACTCGCGTTCGTGAAGATCCGGGCCACCGACTCGAACCGCGACGAGATCCTGCGCCTCGTCGAGCTCTCACGCGGCCGGGTCGTGGACCTCGCCGATGGCTCGGTCATCGTCGAGGTGACCGGAACCGAGTCCGAGATCGACGCATTCGTCGCGTTGACCAGGACCTATGGCATCAAGGAGTTGGTCCGCACCGGCGCCGTCGTGATGGCGCGCGGGTCGGGTTCCATCGAGGAGGCGATCAAGCGATGACGGCGACCATGTACTACGACAACGATGCCGACCCGTCGGCCCTGGCCGGGCAGACGGTCGCGATCATCGGCTACGGCTCGCAGGGCCACGCCCATGCGCTGAACCTGCACGAGAGCGGCGTGGAGGTCGTCGTCGGGCTCGCACCCGGGTCCAAGAGCCGGACGCTCGCGTCGGATGCCGGCCTGCTGGTCCTGAACGTGGCCGACGCGGTCAAGGCCGCGGACGTGATCATGATCCTCGTCCCGGACACCTCCCAGAAGGCGGTCTACGACGCGGAGATCGGGCCGAACCTGCGGCCCGGCCACCTGCTGATGTTCGCCCACGGCTTCAACCTGCGCTTCGGTCGGATCGATCCGCCGGGCATCGTGGACGTCGGGATGGTCGCGCCCAAGGGACCGGGCCACCTCGTCCGCTCCGTGTACCAGGCGGGTGGCGGCGTGCCGGCCCTGTTCGCGGTCGAGCGTGACCAGAGCGGCACCGCCCGTGACCGCGTGCTGGCCTACGCCCGAGCCCTCGGCTGCACCCGCGCGGGCGTGCTCGAGACGACGTTCAAGGAGGAAACCGAGACCGACCTGTTCGGCGAGCAGTCCGTCCTGTGTGGCGGCACCTCGGCCCTGGTCAAGATGGCCTTCGAGACGCTCGTCGAGGCCGGCTATCAGCCCGAACTCGCGTACTTCGAGACGATGCACGAGCTCAAGCTGATCGTGGACCTGATGTACCGCGGCGGGCTCAACTTCATGCGCTTCAGCGTCAGCGATACCGCCGAGTACGGCGATTACGTCAGCGGCCCGCGGCTCATCGACGAGAGCGTCCGCGAGCGCATGCAGGCGGTCCTCAAGGACATCCAGGACGGCTCCTTCGCGGACCGCTGGATCGCCGAGAACGACTCCGGCCGGCACGAGTTCGAGCGGCTTCGTTCGGCCGACCACGATCACCTCATCGAGCGCGTCGGGAGTCGCCTGCGGGCCCAGATGCCGTTCCTCGACCCGGTCGAGGTCCAGGCCGGTCAGGCCCAGGCCGCGGCGACCACACCCGGGGCCGCGCGGTGAGCGCGGGCGCGGGGCCCGTACCGTCGCCGACCGCGCCCTTCGTGCCGGCCGGCACCGTCCGCATCTTCGACACGACCCTGCGCGACGGGGAGCAGGCGCCGGGTGCCGGGCTGACCGCCGTCGAGAAGCTGGAGGTCGCCCGACAACTGGTGCGTCTCAAGGTCGACGTCATCGAAGCCGGGTTTCCGGCCGCGTCCCCGGGCGACTTCGAGGCGGTCCGGCGGATCGCCCTGGAAACGCCCCAGGACATCGCGGTGGCGGCCCTCGCGCGCTGCCGCGACGGCGACCCGCAGCGAGCCGTCGAGGCCATCAAGGTCGCCCACAGGCCGCATCTCCACGTGTTCATCGCGACCAGCGACATCCACCTCAAGCACAAGCTCCGCATCGATCGCGAGCAGGCCCTCGCCGAAGCCGTGCGCTGGGTCCGCTACGGCCGCCAGGAGCTCGGTCGCGACGCCGAGATCGAGTTCAGTGCCGAGGACGCCTCGCGCACCGACATCGACTACCTGCTCAGGGTCTACGAGGCGGTCGTGGACGCCGGCGCCTCCACGGTCAACATCCCGGATACCGTCGGCTATGCCATCCCGTCCGAGTTCGGCGTGCTGGTCAAGCGCGTCGTGGATCTCGTCGGAGAGCGGGCGACGGTCAGCGTGCACTGCCACAACGACCTGGGGCTGGCCACGGCCAACACGCTGGCGGCGGTCCAGGCTGGCGCGCGCCAGGTCGAGGTCACCATCAACGGCCTCGGCGAGCGCGCCGGCAACGCCTCCCTGGAGGAGGTCGTGATGGCCCTGCGGACCCGCCCCACCCAGTTCCCGGACCTCGGCTCCGGCGTCCAGACCGAGCACATCACGGCGGCGTCGCGCCTGGTCAGCTACCTGACCGGGTTCGCCGTCCAGCCCAACAAGGCCATCGTCGGGAGCAATGCGTTCGCCCATGAGAGCGGGATCCACCAGGACGGGATCATCAAGAACCCGCTGACCTACGAGATCATGACCCCGCAGTCGATCGGCCTGACCGGCAGCCAGTTGACCATCGGCAAGCTGTCCGGCCGGCGCGGCCTCCAGGGCAAGCTCAAGGAGCTCGGCTACGAGCTCGAAGGCGACCCGCTCGACGCTGTCTACCGCCAGGCCATCGAGCTCGCCGATGCGAAGAAAGAGGTCACCGACGCCGACCTCATCGCACTCGTCGAACAGCGCGTGACCGAGGTGCCCTCGAGCATCGTGCTCGTGGGCTGGAACGTGACCTCGTCGCATGGCGGCAACGCCACGGGCCAGGTGACGCTGACCATCGCCGGCGAGGAACGCTCCACCGAGGCGACCGGGAACGGCCCGGTCAACGCACTCTTCCGGGCCGTGGACGAGGCGCTCCAGCCGGTCATCGGCTGGCATCCGACGCTCGCGGAATACGAGATCAAGGCCGTCTCGGCGGGCGAGGACGCCCAGGGCCAAGTCCTGGTCCGCTGTCGTCGCTCGTCGGATGAGGGTCCGGGCGCGCTCATCGTGTCTGGCCACGGGTTGTCCACGAACATCATCGAGGCCTCCCTGGACGCCTATCTCGTGGCCACCAACAAGCTCCTCGGCGCGGAGATCAACGGCGTTGACGTCGCCTTCGTCACGCCGCGCTCCGAGGAGGGGCTGCCGTGAATCCTCGGGCCGATGGTGCCATGACCACCTACCGCATCGTGACCATCCCGGGCGACGGTGTCGGCCCGGAGGTCGTGGAGGCGGCGCGACGCGTCGTGGATGCGGTCGCCGGGCGCCACGACTTCCGCGTCGGATGGCGCGAGGTCCTCGCGGGGGGCGTCGCCATCGATACGTACGGGGTCGCGATCCGCCCCGAGGACGTGGCCGTGTGCGAGGCTGCCGACGCCGTCCTGCTCGGAGCGGTCGGGGGTCCGAAGTGGTCCGATCCGTCCGCGCCGGTCCGGCCGGAACAGGCCCTCTTCGCGCTCCGCGGCGGCCTCGGCCTGTACGCGAACCTGCGCCCGGTCAGCGTCCATCCAGCGCTCGTGGCCGCGTCCCCGCTGCGCCCGGAGCTGCTCGACGGGGTGGATCTGCTGATCGTCCGCGAGCTCACCGGGAGCGTCTACTTCGGGGAGCGCCGTGAGGCCTCGGGCGAGCCCGGCGATCGCAGCGCCATGGACACGATGCCCTACCACGAGCGTGAGGTGGAACGCATCGTCCGGCTCGCCTTCGAGCTTGCCCGTGGCCGCAGGGGCCGGGTCATGAGCGTGGACAAGGCCAACGTGCTGGCCACGTCGCGGCTGTGGCGGACCGTGGCCGACGAGGTCGGTCGGGCCAACCCGGACGTGGCCCTCAGCCACCAGCTCGTCGACTCGTGCGCGATGCTTCTCGTCCGCCGCCCCGCCGACTTCGACGTCATCGTCACCGAGAACCTGTTCGGGGACATCCTCTCGGATGAGGCGGCCGTGCTCGCGGGTTCGCTCGGGATGCTGCCCTCGGCATCGCTCGGCGAGCGTCGGACGGCGCACGGCACGTTCGGCCTGTACGAGCCCATCCACGGGTCCGCCCCGGACATCGCCGGGCAGGACCGGGCCAATCCGATCGGGACCATCCTCTCGGCGGCGATGCTCCTGCGCCTCTCGCTCGGACGCGAGGACGCCGCGGCGGCCATCGAGCGCGCGGTCGGGGCTGCCCTGGACGCCGGCTGGCGGACGGGCGACCTCGCCGACGCGGCGAACCCCGATGACGGCCTCGTGGTCGTGGGCACGACAGCCTTCGCCACCGCTGTCATCGAGCAGCTGGGTACCGGGACGGGGGTGGCGGCGTCGTGAGCACAACGGGCGCCGAGAGCGTGAGCGCCGACGACCGCCCGGTCGTCATCTACGACACGACCCTGCGCGACGGGACGCAGGGCGAGAACATCACCTTGTCGCTGGCCGACAAGCTGCGCATCGCGCGCATGCTCGACGAGTACGGCATGCCCTTCATCGAGGGCGGCTGGCCGGGTTCCAACCCCAAGGACATCGAGTTCTTCGCGGTGGCCCGGACGATGCCCTGGCAGACGGCCAGGCTGGCCGCCTTCGGCTCGACCCGTCACCGGGCCAACAGGCCCGGCGACGACCCGAACCTGCGCGAGCTGGTCGCGGCCGAGACGCCGGTCGTGACGATCTTCGGCAAGTCGTGGCTGCTCCACGTCACCGAAGTCCTCGGCGCGACGCCCCAGGAGAACCTGGACATGATCGCCGACTCGATCGGCTTCATCACCGACCACGGTCGCGAGGCGGTCTACGACGCGGAGCACTTCTTCGACGGCTACCGGGCGGACCGCGACTACGCGCTGGCGACTCTGCGGGCGGCCCGCCAGGCGGGCGCGCGGACCCTCGTCCTGTGCGATACCAACGGCGGGACGCTCTCCGACGAACTGACCCGGATCGTGCTCGATGTGCGCTCGACCGTGGAGGCGGACGCAGATGCGCCAGGGGTGATCTGGGGTATCCACGCCCACAACGACTCGGAGCTCGCGGTCGCCAACTCGATGGCTGCCGTGGCCGCCGGGATCCGCCACGTCCAGGGCACGATCAACGGCTACGGCGAGCGGGCCGGCAACGCCAACATCGTGTCCATCCTGGCGAACCTCGCCCTCAAGTCGGGCCATGCGCTGGTGCCTGTCGGCGGCGGTCGCCTGGAGGGCCTGACCGATCTGTCGCGGAGCGTCGCCGAGATCGCCAACCTCATCCCCAACGCGTACCAGCCGTACGTCGGCCGCTCGGCGTTCGCGCACAAGGGCGGGGTCCACGGTGCCGCCGTCGCCAAGGTGGAGCGCTCCTACCAGCACGTGGAGCCCGGGTCGGTCGGCAACGTCGGTCGACTGGTCGTCTCGGAGCTCGGCGGGCGGGCCAACACTTCGATCCGCGCGCGGCAACTGGGCCTCGATCTGGAAGGCGTCATCGACGCGCGTGAACTCAGCCAGCTGATCAAGCAGCTCGAGGCGGACGGGCTCGCCTTCGAGGGCGCCGAGGCATCGTTCGAGCTGCTCATCCGGCGCCACGCCGCGGACTACGTGCCGCCGTTCCGGATCGTGGACTACACCTGTCTCGTGGAGCAGCGGGACGGGCGCGAACTGCTCGCCGAGGCGACGGTCAAGGTCGCGGTCGACGGCGAGACGCTGCACACCGCGGCCGACGGCAACGGCCCGGTCAACGCCCTGGATGCCGCCCTGCGCAAGGCCCTTCGGGCGTTCTACCCGGCGATCGACGACGTGCACCTGGTCGACTACAAGGTACGGATCATCGATGGCGACGCGGCCACCGCCGCGCGCACGCGGGTCATCATCGACTCGCGCGATGGGGCGCGGACGTGGTCCACCATGGGCTCGGACACGAACATAATCGCGGCCTCCGCCTCGGCCCTGGCCGACTCGCTGGAGTACGCGATCTGGAAGTCCGGCGCGGAGCTGCGCCGGCGTGACGAACGCCATTTCACGACGGCCCCCGCAGCGACCCGGAGGTAGATGAGGATGTCGGATCCGACCAACGCCCAAGCCCCGTCGCCCTCCCCCACGCCGACCGTGCAACTGGCCCGCTGGACGGTCTCGTCCGGGTCCAATGCGCGGAGCCGCGGCGCCGTGATCATGGACGCCGGCGACCACCACTGGCGCGCCTCCGCGGAGGGTAACGGCGCCATCGATGCGCTGTATCGCGCCGTCGACAAGGCCCTCGCCGAGATCCTGGACGGCCACCCGCGCCTGCTTGCTTACGACATCCACGCCCTCGGGGAGGGGACCGACACGATCGGCATCGTCAATGTGCGCATCGCGCCGCCGCTCGTCGCCGGGGAGCGAGGTCTGGGCGAGTATGCCGGGGAGGCGCGCGGCCCCAACATCATCGCGGCGTCGATCGAGGCGTACATCGTCGCCCTCAACCTCATGCTGGGCGAGGCGCACTGGAGCGGCGCGCCGGAGGTGGCCGCGGAGACTGGCAAGCGAGCTCGCAGGAAGACGCCGGTCACGGCCAGCGCGGCCCGCGAGCAACGGGCGGAGCTCGACGAGGACGCCGAGGGGATCGACACGGTCGACTGGTTCAACCAACAGGGCTGACCGTTCGTGGCGTCAGGCGGGGCGGTCTGCTGCTCAGCCGGATTCTGGTGGCACCATCAGATCGGGCGCATCCACCAGGCCAAGGCGGTCATGCGCACGTCCGCGTCCGGTCATTGGCCGGCAGCCTCGCCCCGCGCGCACGGATGCGACGTCGATCGGCCGATCTGGGCGCAGGCGATCCGGGATGTACCGTCGGAACGGCCGAGTTTGATGGTGGGAACAGAATCCGGCGGCGGTACGCGTTGCCGCGGCGCCCCGTAGACTCGCGAGACGATGTCCAGCGCTGACCCGACCTTCGACCCGCACGCCAGTCAACCCGCGACGGTCGCCTATGCCGGTGAGCCCGGTGCGTTCGCGGAGGACGCCGTGCTGGTGGCGTAAAGAGACGTGGCGCGATC
>JANOTJ010000300.1:0-14542 GCA_031416295.1 Chloroflexota bacterium | reverse complement strand
TGCGACCACAGTCGTGATCTGACGCGTACCGAAGTCGAACGAAGTGGACGCGTCGCGGACCTCAACCGTGTCGAATATGGCGTAGTGGACGGTCGCAATCGCCTTCTCAAGTTCGATCTCGGTGAACCCCAAGTCGGTCTGCACATCGACTGCAACGGTTGCGTGGCTCTTCTTGAACGTGTCGATGATCTCGAGGGCTCGCTCAGGGGCGCCGGCCGCGAAGGCGACCCACACGCCCCCGCCGTCAACGATCTCGGCACCGGTGAAGGCCTCTGGGGACGCCTCGCGGACCGTCGACACCGCAAGGGCGAAGTTATCGTTCCATGAATAGCGGTCGATCGCCGCCTGGAGCGACATGCCCTTTTGGCTAGCGAGAGCTGTCAGGTCCTCAAGCTCAGCACCGCTGACAGGGTCGTTGATCTGGGGCTGCGCCACGTCCGGCAGGTCCGTGAGGACCAGACGTTCGCCTCCGGCGGCATCGTCCGCCTGCGCGACCGGAATGGCTGTCATCAGAGCCAGCATTACGACAACCAGCATGGCGACAACCGACAAACCACCTCGTCTCATGGATCGCCTTTCCTCCCAGGTGTCAGTCCGAGGACCGATCGGTCCGGAGGGTTGCTCGCCAGGAGGTCGAGCAGTCGCCTAACCAGGCCTTCATCCGTCTATTTGCCGCAGACCCAGATTCGGTTCCGAACATACCGTTCCCGCCCGTTGAGTGGGGCAGTCGGTGCTCGGTCGTTGGTGCAGTCTACGCGGCTACCCGCCGATGACTTCGCCGCCATCGAGGACCTGGCGCTTTGCGAACTTGCCGGTGAGCGGGTTGATCCGAGGATGGGCGCTTGAAGGATCGGCCGAGGAGCGGCCCGGATCAGCTGTATCGGCCACCCGAGACGGTCGCCCACCTGAAAGGGGCATGGACCAAAACGGCACACATGGCGGTGCGTCGGTCGTGTCTCAGTTGGCTTGGGCGGGCGGCCAAGCCATTCAGGGCGTTCCCGGCTTCAAGACCGAGACACTAGCGGTGCGTCAGATCGCTGTGGGCACGGTCCGGCCCCCGAAGCGCCGCCCTCCGATGAGCAGGCCGAGCCCGAGGCAGATCGTCAGGACGGCACTGAACACGTAGAACGGATAGCGGATGTCGACGTCGGCGAGGACGCCCGCCGCCAGCGACGCGACGATGAACCCGAGGGTGCCCGCAGCGCCGAACAGGCCCTGGGTCGTGGACGAGCGGCCTCGCGGCGAGGACGCGGCCACGACCGCGTACAGGGCCGGGTTCAGGAAGGCGAACCCGGTCGCCTCCATGAGGATGAGCGGCAGCGCCCAGATCGGATCTGCGAGACGCGTGTAGGCGAGTCCGGCGAGCACGGGCAGGATGCAGCCGATGACGATGAACGCGTACGAGCCGCGCCGGTCCACCATCCGCCCCGCGATCGGCGAGAACACCAGGACGGGCAACCCGAACAGCGCGAAGGTCAGACCGATCAGGGTCAGATCCGCCCCGAGCCCTTGCAGGAACAGGCTCCAGATGACCTCGTACGTGCCGCCCGCGTAGTAGCCGCCGGCGTTGATCACGATCGCCGCGAGGAGGCCCCGATTGAGCAGGCTCGCTGGTGCCGCGTCCTCGCCCGTGCCGCGCGGTCGCTCAGGTGCGCTCAGATCCGCCGCCAGACGTCCCTCGAGGTACGGCGAATCGGGCGGGAACTCGGTGCGGTCGAGTGAGACCGTCGCGTGGGGATGGCGTGCCGTTGGGTCCTCACGGACGCGCAAGCCGACGCCGATCGCGGCGATGACCGCGGTCACGCCGCTGAACACGAAAACGAAGCCGATGCCACCGAAGGCACCCGCCCCGAACGCCCCGATGGCCGGGCCCAGCAGGAGTCCGCCCATCTGCGCCGCGCCGTACAGCCCGAACGCCTCGCCCCGACGTTCCGGTGGCGTGGCATCGGTCAGGTAGCCGCGCGCGGCCGGGTCGTAGATCGCCGCGCCGAGGCCCGCGCCGGCCCGCAGCACGATGAAGGCGAGCGGCCCGGTGAGGACCAGCGGGAGCGCCCCGAAGACGCCCGACGCGATGAGCCCGACGACCATCAGCGGCACCCGTGCCGTGCGATCGGCCAGCCAGCCGAAGATCGGCTCGCTCACGAGGCGGGCCGCCGGCCACGCGGCGATCACGACGCCCAGCGTCGCGAGGTCCACGCCCTCCTCGACGAAGTACAGGGGCAGGATCGGGAGGAGGCCGCCAAAGCCCAGCCAGACCACGAACTCGGCGAGGAGGAGCGGGAGGAGGCCACCCCAGCGCTCCATCCAGGCGGACACCCGGGCGCTGGCCCCCGACACGATAGACATCGGCCAAGCGTAGGGCCGCCAGCGCTCGGGGCCGTCGCCGGTGCGCGCCGCAGGACACGAGGGAACGGGCGCGCGGTACCATCCCCCTCCCCATCCAAGCCGCTCCAAGGGACGAACTCCACACACATGGACGTCATCACGGCCGAGGGCCTGGTCAAGATCTATCGTGGACGCAAGTCCGAGGTCCGCGCGCTCGATGGCCTGGACCTGAGTGTCAAGGAAGGCACCGTGCTTGGCCTGCTCGGGCCCAACGGCGCGGGCAAGACCACGACGGTCCGGATCCTCGCCACGCTGCTCAAGCCCGACGCCGGGCGGGCCACCGTCGCCGGTTTCGATGTCGTCACCCAGGCCCAGCAACTGCGCTCGGTCATCGGCCTGTCCGGCCAGTACGCGGCCGTGGACGAGAACCTGACCGCCCGTGAGAACCTCTGGATGTTCGGCAGGCTCTACCAGCTGTCGTCGGCCGAGGCACGCACCAGGGCTGTGGAACTGCTCGATCGGTTCGACCTGGCCGACGCGGCGGACCGCACGGTCAAGACCTACTCAGGCGGCATGCGCCGCCGCCTCGATCTATCCAGCGCATTGATCGGGCGGCCGCGGCTGCTGTTCCTCGACGAACCGACGACCGGCCTCGATCCGCGCAGCCGCCTCGGGATGTGGGAGGTCATCCGCGGGCTCGTCCGGGAGGGCGTCACGCTGCTCCTCACGACGCAGTACCTGGAGGAGGCGGACGAGCTTGCCGACACCATCGCCGTCGTCGATCACGGCAAGATCATCGCCCGGGGCACCGCGGACGAGCTCAAGGCCCAGGTCGGCGGCGAGCGCATCGAGGTCGTGGTCCACAGCCGCGAGGCCCTGGCGCCCGCTCGCGAGGTCCTGGCCCGGGCCGGTGACGGTACGCCGACCGTCGACGAGCACACGCGACGGCTGACCGTGCCATCGACCGGCGGCGCCACGCGCCTGGTCCAGGTCGTGCGCGATCTGGACGAAGCCGGCATCGGCATCGATGACATCGGCCTGCGCCGGCCGACCCTGGACGACGTCTTCCTGACGCTCACCGGGCACGGGACCGACGACACGCAGACCGGCGCACCGGCGGCCGGCGGACCGGAGGCCGGCGGATCGGAGGCGGCCGCATGACCACCGCGTTCTCCGACGGACTCGTCGTCACCTGGCGCAACCTCAAGCGCATCCCGCGCATCCCGGAACTGGCGATCTTCGCGATCCTCCAGTCGGTCATGTTCGTGCTGCTCTTCGCGTTCGTGTTCGGCGGGGCGATCCCGCTGCCCGGTGGCGGCGATTACCGCCAGTACCTGATGCCCGGCATCTTCGCCCAGACCATCGCCTTCGCCGCCGCCACCACGGCGGTCGGCATGTGCGACGACATCAACAAGGGCCTGATCGACCGCTTCCGGTCCTTGCCGATGGCCAGGTCCGCGGTGCTCACGGGACGGAGTGTCGCGGATGTCGCCTACAACGCGGGCATCCTCATCGTCCTGATGGTCACGGGCTTCCTGGTCGGGTGGCGGGTCAACACCGGCATCGTGGAACTGTTCGCGGGCATCGGCCTGCTCCTGCTGTTCGCCTTCGCGATGTCCTGGATCGGCATCTGGCTCGGGCTCAATGTGCCATCCGTGGAGGTCGCCCAGCAGGTTTCGTTCACCGTCATCTTCCCGATCACGTTCATCTCCAACGTGTTCGTGCCGCCGAGCACGCTGCCGGACTTCCTCCAGCCGGTCGCGGAATGGAACCCGGTCAGCACCCTCACCGCGGCGACCCGCCAGCTGTGGGGCAACCCCAATCCGTACGTGGGCACCGGCCTGCCCGCCGAACAACCGGCGCTCGTGACCATCGCCTGGGTCATCGTCATCGTGGCCATCTTCGTGCCGCTGAGCGTCCGCCGCTACCGATCCATCAGCCGCTGACGGGAGCGACCGGGCGATGCTCGCACCTCCGTGGCTCCTCGCCATCGGGCTGGTCATCGGCCTGCTGGTCCTGATCCCCGCCCGACGGCTCCAGGCCGCCGGGCTGTCGTCAGGCGCGATCGGCCTGTATGCGCTGCTCCTGTGGGCCCTGGCCATGCTCGTCGCCATCCGGCCCGGGGCGACGCGCTTACTGATCCCGCTGCTGCTCGTGGCGGCCCTGGCGCCGTTCCTGGCGTCTCCCGACACCATCCGTCGGGTGCTGCGCCGGCCGCCAGCCACGCCCGGACCGCCGATCCGGCCGCCGATGAAGAACGTCACGCCACCCGACGAGCGACCCGACGTCACGCCACCCGACGAGCGACCCGACGTCCGACCCGACGAGCGACCCGACGAGCGACCCGAGCCATGACCGGCCTGCTGGGCCTCCATGGGGGTGGCGAGTTCGAGCCCGGGGACGAGCCGTTCCTCGAGGCCGTCCTCCGCCATGCCCAAGCGGCCGCCAGGGCTGCGGCGGCGGAGTCGGCTGCGGCGGGGGCCGGCACGGCGGTGGCCGGCGCGGCGGCAGGCGCGGCTGGAGTGGTCCGCATCGCTATCGTGCCGACGGCGTCCGCTCGCGGTCGACCGGACCTCGCCGGCGCGCTCGGCGTCGCGGCATTCGAACGCGTCGCTGGCGCGCTTCGGATCGAGGCCTCGGCCGAGGTCGTCCGCGTGCAGGATGTAGGGTCGGCGGCCGATCCCGAGCTGGCACGACGGCTGGCCGCAGCCCATCTGATCCATCTGCCGGGCGGTGACCCCGACCTCATCCCGGGCTTGCTGCCGGGGACTGCCGTCTGGATGTCCATCATGGCTGCGGTCGCCCGTGGCGCGGTCCTCGTGGGCGCGAGTGCCGGGGCGATGGGCCTCGCCTCCTGGACCTGGACGCCGGAGGGTGGGGCGCGCGGCCTCGCGGTGGTTCCCGGGCCGCCGCTCGTGGTGATGCCCCATGCGGACGGCGCATCGTGGCCGCGCTCGCTCATGCGCTTTGGGGCCGGCGTGCCGGAGGGCGTCGGGATCCTCGGCATAGGGGAGCGCACGGGCGTGCTCATCGATGCGCTCGGCGAGGGTCCGTGGCGGGTCGTCGGGGAGGGCGAGGTCCGCTGGAGCCCAGCCGGGGCCGACCCGATGCGGCCGGCCGTCTATCGCGACGGCGACGCGTTCCGACCGAGCGACGGCTGAGGTCCGGGCAGTGCGACGGGGCGGGCGGCGATGTGTTCCGACCGCGCGGCCTGCGCCTGCCAGGAGGCTGGCTGCCCGGCCGCCGAGTCGTGCTCGTCGGCGTGCTCGGGATCGCATCACTCGGGCGTTGCGGAGATGTCGGCGCCGACCCGGCACTCCAAGCGCCGCCTCGAGCGGTCGGGCAAGTCGACAGGTCGACGAGCCGCGGGGCGGGGACGGGCCGGGCAGACCGGCCGGGGGCCCGGGAGGCCGGAGCGTGGGGACCCGGCCGGGGGCGCCCGGGAGGCCGGGGCGTGGGGCTGTCGTCGCGGATATCGCCCGCACCGATAGTCCCTGGGGATGGGCGAGCACAACGACCCGCCAGGGGCCCGGGATTGCCCCGTATCGAGCGCGCGCACGCTCAGGGCCGCCGGTCCGGGACACGTCGATCCGGCGTTGTGGGTCCCGGACCGCTGCGCGTATCGGTGGTGGCTATATCGCGAACTGGACGCGCGCGAGCGTGCGAGCGAGCGAGCCCTCAGCCCGTGGGCCCGAAGCGCGCGAGCGAGCTGCGGGCCCGAAGCGCACGGCCCCGCGGGCCCGAAGCGCGCGGCCCCGGCGGCCGCCGACCCTCAGCCCGTGTTCTGGAGGCCGGCCGCGACGCCGTTGACCGACAGCTGCACAAGGCGTAGCACCCGACCCCGGTCCGGATCGTCCGGGGCCATCGCCCGCAGCCGGCCGAGCAGCCGGACCTGGAGCTCGGACAGCGAGTCCACGTACGGGTTGCGGAGCGCGATCGAGCGCTGCAGGACCGGTGCCCCATCGAGCAGCCGCTCGCGGCCGGTGACCCTGAGCAGGAGCCTGACGGTGCGCTGGAACTCGGTCTCGATGGTGGCCCAGCGGCGGGCGCCGTGGCGGTCGCCGGCGAGGCTCGCGTAGCGGCGCGCGACGCCCATGTCCGCCTTGGCCAGGATCATCTCGGCGTTGTCGAACACCGAGGCCAGGAACGGCCAGCGCCGATACGCCCGGGCGATCTCGTCCAGCCCCGGGTCGCCGTGGGCCTCGCGATACGCGTCGAGGGCGGAGCCCAGACCGTACCAGCCGGGCAGGTTGATGCGGGCCTGCGCCCAGGCGAAGGTCCAGGGGATCGCCCGCAGGGCATCGATGGGCGGCGCCTCACCCGCACCCTGCCGTCCGCGCGCTGCCGGCCGTGACCCCAGGCGCAGATCGGACAGCTCCGCGATCGGCGTGATGTCGCGGAAGAAGGCTGCGAACCCGGCATCCTCGTGGACGAGCGAGCGGTAGGCGGCCCGGGCCGTGGCGGCCAGTTCGTCCAGCATCGCCCCACCGGCGCGCAGGGCGCCGGCCGCCGCCTCGTCGTGTTCGGGTGTCGACGCGATGAGCACGGCGCCGGTCATCTGCTCGAGGTGGCGCCGCGCGATCGCCGGGTCGGCATAGTTCGTGGCGATGACCTCGCCCTGCTCGGTGAGCTTGAGGCGCCCGTCGACGGCGCCCGCGGCGCTGCCCAGGATGGCCCGGTTGGTCGGCCCGCCGCCGCGGCCGATGGCACCGCCCCGGCCGTGGAACAGGGTCAGCTCGACGCCCCGCGCACGGGCCACCTCGACGAGCGCGACCTGGGCCCGGTGGAGCATCCAGGCCGCGGCCAGGAAGCCGCTCTCCTTGTTCGAGTCGGAATAGCCGAGCATCACCTCCTGGCGATCGCCACGGGACGCGAGGTGGGCGCGGTAGACCGGATCGCCGAGGAGCGATTCGAGGATCGGCCCAGCATCGCGCAGCGCATCGGACGACTCGAACAGGGGCACGACATCGAGGACGGGGGGCGCAACGACCTCGCCGTCCTCGCCAGCCTCGCCGTCCGGAACGACCTCGCCGTGGGCCGCGGCTGCCCGGGCCAGCGCCAGGACATCCGTGACGTCCGACGCTCCGGCCGTGAACGAGACGATGTAGCGGTGACAGGCGGCCACCCCGTGGCGGGCCTGGATCGCGGCGATGGCCCGGAAGGTGGCCAGGACCTCGCCCAGCGACACCCCGGCGCTGACCTCAGCCTCCGGGGACTGCGCGTCCTCGAGCGCGGCCAGGGCCGCGCGGTGGACCATGCTGTGCTGGCGGACCTCGATCGAGGCGAGATGGAAGCCGAACGTGCCAAGCTGCCAGCGCAGCTCCGCCACGTCCCCGAACGCGACGCGATCCAGGCCGTCGGCGACCAGCGCGTCCTGCATCTCCGCGAGCTCGGCATCGAGCTCCTCCGGTCCCTCGTAGCGGCCCGACCGTGGTCCGGCCTCGTCGGTCAGGGCGCTGCGCGTTCGGCGCAACCGCTCGGCCATGAACCCGAAGCGCTGCCGATAGGGCTCATCCGGGAAGCGCCGCCGGAGCTGTCGATCGGTCTCGGGCAGAGCCTCGGCATCGCGACCCAGGCGGGTCACGAGTGCCCTCCAGAGCTGCTCGCTGACGGTCGCCGCGACCGTCTGCATGAGCCGAAGCGCGACCGCCTCGTAACCGCGCAGGACGTGGTCGGCCTGGATGCGCATCGTGCGCTGGGTGATCTCCGCGGTCACCAACGGGTTGCCGTCCCGGTCGCCGCCGATCCACGTCCCGAAGCGCACGAACGCCGGCACGCGCGGCGGGCGGGCTCCTGTCCGGGGTGCATGCGTCGCCCCGAGCGGGTCCAGCGCGGCGTCCGTGGACCGGTACAGGCGGGGCACGACCGTGAACAGCGTCGAGTCGAAGAAGGCCATCGCTGTGCGCACCTCGTCGAGGGGCTCGGGCGCCACCGTGCGCAGATCGGCGGTGCGCCACAGCAGGCTGATCTCCTCGCGCAGGCGACGCCGAATCTCGCGGTCCTCGGATGGCGTGAGGCGCGGATCGTCCAGCCGCTCCAGCAAGCCTGCACAGCGGCGCAAGGCGATGAGCTTGGTGCGCCGGCGGGCCTCGGTCGGGTGGGCGGTCAGGACCGGCCGGATGGACAGCCGCGCGAGTTGCGCATCGAGCGCAGCATCATCGCGCCCCGCGCGGCGCAGCCGGACCAAGGCCTCCGCGACTGAATCGTCGAGCAGTCCGTCGCGGGCGGCCCGCTCGCGCTTGCGCAGGGTGCGCACACGGCCGCGCGCCTCGGCCAGGTTGACCAGCTGGAAGTACAGGGAGAAGGCCGAGATCACGGCCTCCGTCGCCCCGAGATCGAGGCCGTCGAGCTCCGCTTCCAGACGCCCGCGCTCGGCCGGGTCGTCCTCCTGGCGGAGGGCGATGGAGCGCTTGCGGATGCGCTCCACGAGATCGAACAGGGCCGGGCCCGCCTGTTCATCGATGACCTGGCCGAGGAGCGTGCCGAGCAGGCGCACCTCGGCTGCCAGCGGCTCCCGCGCACCGGCCGTGCCGATGCCGCCAGGTTCTCGGCCACGGGTCATGACCTCGCTCCAGCCGCAACCGTCCGCAACCGATGAGGGACATCATCGCAACCTTCGATGGTCACATCCATCCGTACCCTTGTATCGTGATGGCCATGGCCCACCCGACGGAGGATCGCATCGCTCGCAAGTCGGCCGCTCCGTTCCCGCCGGCGGGACCCACCGCCGCGTCCGCACCCGGGCCCGCGGCCGAGGTCGCGGGACAGATCGAGCAGCTCCGGTTCCTCCACCGCGTGGCGCGCCTGGCGACGACGGCCCGGACCTGGGACGAGCTGCTGGAGACGGTCGTGGACGGGACGCGGGATGCCCTCCATGCCGATGTCTCCTCGCTGTACCTGCTCGATCGCGACGGAGCGTACCTGACCCTGGCGGCCACCAACGGCCTGGACCGCTTCCAGATCGGCCGGGCACGCGTCCCCTATGGCGAAGGCGTCACCGGACGGGTGGCGGCCACCCGCCTGCCCCTGGCCATCTCGGACGTCAAGGCCGACCCGCGCTTCCTGTGGGTCCGCGGCATCGACCAGCGGCGCTTCGTGACCTCCATGCTCAGCGTGCCGCTGTCCTGGAACGACCAGGTCGTCGGCGTCCTGAACGTCCAGACCGAGCAGCCCCGCTCGTTCAGCGCCGGCGACGTCGATCACCTGAGTGCCATCGCCGACCTGCTCGCGGGGATCGTGGAGAAGGGCCGGCTGCAATCCGAGGCCGAGGCCAGGGTGGAGGCGCTCAAGACCATCGATGAGGCCCGCAACGAGCTGATCGCCCTGGTCACCCATGAGCTGCGGACGCCACTGGCCGTGGTCCGGGCGTACGCCGACCTGCTGGCCGAGGAGCCGGCCCTGGCCTCGCGCGAGTCGCGCGACGTCGAGCGGCGCCTGACCCGATCGGCCTGGCATGGCGCGGCGCTCGAGCAGATCGAGCGGCTGGATCGCCTGGTCGACTCCATCCTCGCGTCGGTCCGGGTGGTGCCCGAAAATGCCGCGGCGGTCACTCCGATCGATGTCGGGTCGCTCGTCGGCGAGGTCCTGGCGTCGCTCAAGCCCCTGGTCGGACGTCACCATGTCGCCGTCAGTGGCAGCCCGCACCTGCACGCCCTGGCCGATCCTTCGAGACTTCGTCAGATCCTGGAACATCTCGTGGAGAACGCGGTCAAGTACGCTCCGCCGAACACGACCATCAGCATCGATTGGTCGCTCTCGGAGGGAGTCGTGCACCTGGGCATCAGCGACGAGGGCCCGGGCATCCCCGAGGAATGGCGCGAGCGCATCTTCGCGCCGTACGCGCGACGCGACACGCACACGGCGCGCGGCTCGGGCATCGGCCTGTATGCCGCCAAACGACTCGGCGAATCGATGGGCGCGCACCTGTGGTGCGAGCCCGCGCGGCCCCATGGCGCGCGATTCGTCGTCGCCCTGCCAGCCGCCGTAGCGATCTGAGACACCACCATCACGCGAATCAACGCGCAACGCGCGAGCAAGGAAGTGAGCACCATGAGTACACGGCCACTCCGGATCCTGGTGGTCGACGACGACCCGGCGATGGTCGGCGCGATCACGGCTCTGGTCGGCACGGAGGGGCACCAGGTCATCACGGCCTACGACGGCCTGACCGCCGTCAGGCGTTTTCGGGAGGAGCACCCCGATCTCGTCCTGCTCGATCTCGCCATGCCCGGGCCCGACGGCTTTTCCGTGGCCGGCCAGATGCGCGCGGTCGGCCAGGCCCCGATCCTCGTCGTGTCGGGCGAAAGCGGCGAGGCGGCCAAGGTCCGCGCCCTGGGCCTCGGCGCGGACGACTACCTGACCAAGCCCTTCGGCAAGGCTGAGCTGCTGGCCCGGATCGCGGCGATCATGCGCCGGGTCGATCGGCCGGGCGGCGGCGGCGGCTCGACCGCCGGACCGCTGGAGGCGGGGTCCCTGGTCCTCGAGCCAGGACGGCACGAGGCCCGGGTCGGTGACTCGGCGCTGTCGCTGACGCCGACCGAATTCCGCCTGCTGGAGGCGCTCGTGCGCGCCGACGGGGACATCGTCCCGCACCTTCAGCTGGCCCGTGCCGGCTGGCCGGCCGAGACCGATCCAGACCTGCTCTGGCTCAAGCCGCACCTGGCCCGCCTGCGCGCCAAGGTGGAGGCCGCCAGTGGCCCGCAGATCATCGCGGTCCGCGGCGTGGGCTATCGGATCGTGGTCGATGAGGTCGTCGCTGCCGACTGACCGCGGGTCAGACGAGCAGGGCCACCGCGCGGCCCGTGGCGTCGTGGGCGACGTCCGAGCAGTCGATGCGACAGCCACGAGCATCGCGACCGCCGTTCGGGCTGAAGTGGAACCAGCCATCCTCGGCCGCGGCCAGCCGACAGCCGCAGGCAGCGCAGGTGACCGGCGCGCCCTGACCGTCACGGACGGCGATCGGGGGGCTGAACTGGGGATCGGACGGGTGGATCATCGTGGTCATCCTCACGTGCTCAAGGCGCTGGGAGCCAGATCCGCTCGCGGTCCCGGCCGCCTGCGGGTGACGCTTCCCCATCATGTCCGAAGCGTAGGCTCGCTCCGGTCGCCCGTCGTTAGCGGTCCGGAGTCGGCCCGGTTGCGGGTCGGTGACGACGCGATCCCCTTGGCCAACGACGGAAGCGCCCCATGGGCGCCGATCGGCACCGATCGCACCAGCGTCGCGGTCACACCGATTGCCACGGCCATGGCCGGCGAAACAGGCTCGACCACCCAGAACGCGGCCGCCAGGGCCTCGGCGTCATGCGCGTCATGCGCGTCACGCGCGTCATCGAGCAGCCGGGCCGCAAGGACGGACCCGGCTTCGCGATGATCCTCCATCAGGGCGCGCAGCTCGAGCAGCCGTTCGGCGCCGTCCTCGCGATCGGCGAGCACGCTGACGAGGCGGGCGGCGGCCACGGAGTCGCCGTGGAGCGCAGCCGCGTGACGGCCACTCGGGTCGTACAGGTAGGCCCGCCCGCCGGTCATGCCGGCCCCGAAGTTGGCCCCGACCGGCCCGAGGACCACGACCGTGCCGCCGGTCATGTACTCGCAGCCGTGCGGGCCGATGCCCTCGACCACGGCGGTGGCGCCCGAATTACGGACCGCGAAGCGCATGCCCGCCCGACCGACCAGGTGCAGACGGCCGGCCGTGGCGCCGTACAGGCAGGTGTTGCCGGCGATCGCCTCGCCCGAGGCCGGGACCGCGAGATCGGGCTCCGGGGCGATGGTGATGCGTCCGCCGGACAGGCCCTTGCCCACATAGTCGTTGGCCTGGCCAACCAACCGAAGCTGGATGCCCGGTCCCGCGAACGCGCCGAACGACTGGCCGGCCGCACCGGACAGCTCAAGTCGCACGGGGCCGCGCAGTTCGCCACGCTCGAGGGCGCCGGTCAGGCCGGCGCCGAAGGAGCGGTCGCCCGTGGTCACGCGCAGACCGCTGGCACTCACCGGGCCCTGGTCGCGGAACGCGGCGGCGATGCGTGCCTCCAGCGGCGAGGCGGGCTGATGGCGAGCCGTGCGGGCGGGCATGCCGGGGTCCGCGCGACGCGCCGCGTCGGCTCCCCAGGGACCGCCGGACACCACAGGGTCAAGCTCCGCGCGCGCCGCACTGATCGGCCGCAGGGCGCGACGACTCTCGCCGATGACCTCGCCGACCGAGCGAGCGCCGATGGCTGCAAGCTCGCGGCGGACGTCCTCGGCGATGGCCAGGAAGTAGCGCTCGGCCATCTCCGGCGTGCCCGTGAACTTGGCCCGCAGGTCCTCGCGCTGGGTGGCGATCCCGGTCGGGCACGTGTCGAGGTGGCACTGGCGGGCCATGTCGCAGCCGACGGCGACGAGGGCCGCGGTCCCGAAGGCGTACTCCTCCGCGCCAAGGAGCGCGGCGACCAGGATGTCGCGCCCGGTCTGGAGCCCGCCGTCGGAACGGATCGCGACCCGGTCGCGCAGATCGTTGCGGAGCAGGACCTGGTGGACTTCGGCCAGACCCAGCTCCCAGGGCGCCCCGACGTGCTTGATCGATGACAGCGGCGAGGCGCCGGTCCCGCCGGCGTGCCCGGACAGGTGGATGTACGTCGCGCCCGCCTTGGCCACACCCGCGGCGATCGTCCCGACCCCGCGCCCGGCGACGAGCTTGACGCCGATGCGCGCTGACGGGTTGATCGCGCGCAGGTCGGCGATGAGCTGGGCGAGGTCCTCGATGGAGTAGATGTCGTGGTGCGGCGGTGGGCTGATGTAGCTCTGACCGGCCTGGCCGCGGCGCAGCGCGGCGATGTAGGCCGTGGCCTTGCGGCCGGGCAGCTGTCCGCCTTCGCCGGGCTTGGACCCCTGCGCGATCTTGATCTCCAGCTGATCGGCCCGGGCAAGGTACGTGGCGGTCACGCCGAAACGGGCCGACGCCACCTGCTTGATGCGCGCGTCACGACGGCTGCCGTCGGCGCTCGGCACGTACCAGGCGGGATCCTCGCCACCCTCGCCCGTATTGGCGGCACCGCCCGCGCGCTGGATCCCGATGGTCAGCGCCTGGTGCGCTTCGGGCGACAGGGCGCCGACGCTCATCGCGGATACGACGAAGCGACGGGCGATCGCCCTGGCGTCCTCGACCTCGGCCAGCGGCGCGATCGGGCCAAGCGGCCGGAGGCGCAGTTCGTCGCGGGGCACGGACGAGACGGCCACGGGACGGTCGACCGCCGCGCGATAGCGGGCGAGGGCGGCATCGATGCCGTCGGCGGCCGTCGCATCGACGACCGAGCCCGACAGGACCTGGATCTCCCGGGCGATGGCGGGCGAGAAGATGTGCGCCTCGCCATCGGCCCGGAACCTCGCGAATCCCGGGTCCGGGAGCCGCGCTTCGCGGCCGGCCGGGGTCGGCGGCAGGGCCAGCGTCGCCTCGCGACGTCGAAGCTGCCGCGCGCCGAGGTCGTCGAGGGTCGATCGGCCGGGCCACGCCGCGGCCATCGGGAAGCAGCGCGCGATGACGTCCGGGGCCAGGTCGACGGTATCGATCAGCGCGCCGCCGATGTAGCTCGCAACGGCGCTGATACCCATCCGGGCAAGGGTCTTGCGCAGGCCCGCTTCGAAGGCGCTGACGAGATTGGCGATGGTCTCGGCCGCGCTCAGCGTCTCCGCCGCGCGCGAGCCCGCGAGTTCCGCAGCGAGTTCCAGGGCCAGGCGCGGATGGGCGGCGGTCGCCCCGACAGCCAGGACCATGGCCATGCCGTGCACATCCAGGATGTCCGCGGCGTCGATGATGATGTCCGTCCGGCCGCGCAGGCCGGCGTCGGTCAGGGCGCTGTGCACCGCGCCCGCGGCGAGGACGGACGGGACCGGCAGGCGATCGAGCGACAGCGCGGCGTCGCTCACGACGAGGACCTCCACACCTCGTTCCGCGGCGGCCAGCGCGGCCGTGGCCAGGGCGTCCAGGGCATCGCCGAGCCCACCGGGCCCGGCGTCAGCCGGCCACGTGGCGTCCAGGCTGCGCGTCCGCCGCCCGCTTTCGCGCAGGGCCACCAGCAGGCCCGCGAGGTCGGCGACGATGGGACGCTCCAGGCGCAGCGTGCGCGGACCACGTGGCGGCCCACCGAGCAGGGCCGGTCGGCGACCGAGCTCCACGCGCAGGTCCATGACGATGCGCTCGCGCTCCGGGTCGATGGCCGGGTTGGTGACCTGGGCGAAGGCCTGT
>JANOTJ010000299.1:0-2711 GCA_031416295.1 Chloroflexota bacterium | reverse complement strand
GTCGTGTCGTCCGTGTTGAGGGTCACCGGCACCCCTGCTCGATGCAGCCGGGCCAGCGGATGGGCCGCGACCGACGCCACCATCCCGGCCTGCCAGTTGGAGGTCGGGCACAGGTCGAGGGGGATGCCACGGGCCGTCAGCTCGGCACACAACGTCGGGTCGTCCACGGCCCCCGGGCCGTGCGCGATGCGCGCAGGTGCGACCGCGTCCAGCGAGCGACGGACCTGGGCGGCAGCGCCCCACTCCCCGGCGTGGATGGTGATAGCCAGCCCGCCGGCTCGCGCCGCCTCGAAGGCACGGGTGTGCACCAACGGGTCGGGAAATGCCGCCTCGGGACCGGCGAGGTCCCAGCCGACGAGGCCGTCATCGCGGAAGCGGACCGCTATCTCGGCAAGCTCGAGGTTCGCGGCCGGGTCATGCGAGCGCAGGGCCGTGCAGATCAAGCGGACGACCGTGCCGCTCCGAGCCGCACCGGCGCGCGCGCCCGCGCACACGGCCGCGATGCCGTCGGACAGCGAAAGACCGCGGGCCACATGCAGCAGGGGACCCCAGCGGATCTCCACATAGCGGACGTTGTCAGCCGCCTTGGTCTCGACCAGTTCTGCGCTGATCCGGGCAAGCGCCTCAGCGTCCTGCATCAGCGCGATCGGCAGATCGAAGGCCCGAAGGAGCTCCGCCTGGGACGCGCAGGGCATCGGCGCGATCAGCGCCCGCGACATCCCGAGCCAGTCCCGCGGCGCTTCCACGTTGCGTGTCCGGGCGAGCTCGAGCGCCGTGTCCACCCGCAACGAGCCATCGAGATGGAGGTGCAGCTCGGCCTTGGGCATCGCTTCGATGAGGCGCCGACGCGCACGTGCGTCCCGGTCGAGGTGAGTCATCCGTCGATGCTACGATTCCGCGGCCGCCACCGTCCGGTGGATCCGACCTGCCGCATCCGCGCGGCGCGCCACACCGAACGAAAGGCGACAGCCGCCGTTCGCGCGGCCCGAGCAGCACTGGACCTGATCACGACCATGTCGACCATCCTCGTCACCGGCGCCAGCGGCTTCGTCGGCAGCCAGACCGTGCCCGCCCTCATCGATGCGGGTCACCGGGTTCTCGCCCTTGTCCGCACCCCGGCGGCCGGCAACGTGGTCATGGGCCGCCTTTCCCCGGAGCACCGCGCCGCCGTGGAGTTGCGCAGCGGCGATGTCACGCGGCCGGACTCCCTGCCCGCGGCCGTCGCCGGCATCGATGGCCTGGTGCACCTCGTGGCCATCCCGCGCGACCGCACTGGCGGCGCCGACCTGCGCCTCGTCAACACCGAGGGCACGCGCGCCGTGGTCGAGGCGCTCAAGGCGGCCGGCATCAAGCGCCTGGTCCACATGGGCGCGATGGGTGTCCAGGACGACCCGAGCCTGCACTACGCGAGCTCCAAGGCGAAAGGCGAGGCGCTCGTGCGCGAGTCGGGCCTGGACTGGACGATCCTCAAGCCGTCCCTCCAGTTCGGGCCGGGTGACGGGTTCTTCAACATCATCGCCGATCTCGTGCGCATGTCCCCGGGCATCGTGCCGGTGCCCGGCAACGGCCAGTCCCGCTTCCAGCCGATCCATGTCGCCGATGTGGCGCGTGTCGTCGCTGCCTCGTTCGCCGATGGCGCCACGACCGGCGCCACGTTCGACCTCGGCGGACCGCGCTACTGGACGTACCGGGAGATCACCCAGGAAGTGGTGCGCGCGCTCGGCAAGCGGCGCGCCATCGTGCCCATGCCGGTGCCCGTGATCTCGCTGATCGCGCGAATCTCGGAGCTCGTCCACCTGCCGTTTCCGGTGGCGACCGATCAGCTGCGCCAGCTCAAGCTCGACAACATCGGACCGCTCGACGTCATCCCGACGCACTTCGGGTTCACGCCGCGAGCGATGGAGGGCGCCCTCACGTATCTCAACCAGAAGCAGCGGGACCAGCCGGTCGGGCAGGCTGGATGAGGGTCCGACAGGGGTGAGGGCATTCGGCGGGGCGGCCATCTGGCTGGTCGCGGTCGTGCTCATCGCGCTCGGTGCCGCGGGGCTCGTTGGCGCCTTCGACGGACCGAGGGTCGGCGACACCGATCCCGCCCTGACTGCGGCGGGCGACGCTCGGCTGACCCTCCTGCTCGACGACGCCGAGGCGGACCTCGCAGCCGTGGCCGCCGATGTCGATGCGCTCTCCCGCGCGGCTCGACGCGCGCTCGGGTCGCTGTCCGGCTCGGACCTCGCGTCGGTCGCGACGGCCGTGGCCGAGGGTGACGAGCTGATCCTCGGGATCCGGGCCGGCACCGCGGTCCTCGCCGCGGAGCTGCGCGCGATGCCCATCGTCGGCACCCCCACGGCGGACGTCGAACTCTCAGCGCCTGTCCGGGCACGCCACGCTCGGCTGACCGACGGCGCGGCCGCCAGCGACGGACTCGATGCCGCGTGGTCCAGGTTCACCACGAGTTCGCTCGCCGCCAGCCGGCTGTCGGAGACGCTGGCCGCGCACGTGGATGCCGTGGTCCTCGCTGCGGAACGTGGCCGCGACGCCAGCTACGCGTCGGCGCTCAAGGCGCTCGACAAGGCCGACATGGCGATCGCCGGGGCGCGCGAACTGCGCAACCTGCTGTCGGCCACGGTCGAGGTCACCACGCTCGATCAGTGGCTGGACCGGAACGAGGCCTACGACGTCGCGCTGCGCGACCTGTACCGGGCGCTCGACGA
>JANOTJ010000298.1:0-1844 GCA_031416295.1 Chloroflexota bacterium | reverse complement strand
GACTTCCTTCGTCCGTTGGCCACCCGATGACGGCCGCGGTGATCCTGACCGTGACCGTCTTCCTCGTGACCGCGTGCGGCCTTAGCGGGGCTGGTCGGCGAAGCTCCGGGCCGCCTTCTCCGTGATCTGGGCGGGCTCGATGCGTGGGCGGAACTCCTCCGGGGCGGCGGGTTCTCCAGGTCCTCGCGGTAGTCCAGGAGCTGTTTGTAGGCGGCTTTCAGGTCGGCCCGCTTGCCCTTGTACTCCCAGGCGAAGAAGCCACGCTTCCAGACATCGGCGAAGCCGTCCCCTCCCCCGCCCTTGGTGACGCGCTTCTCGAACGCGTAGTGGTCACCGGTCGGATCGGCCTCGTGGGGTGTCGGCTCACCGAGCATCCGGCACAGGTCGATGAAGTGCTCTTGCGAGCCGGCCTTCTCCGTGGTCGTCACGCCCTGCCACTTGGCGGCGAAGTCCGCGGGCGTCAGGCTCGGCTGGGTGGTCACGCTCCCCTTCCCCGCTGGTCGACCCGGCCGGTCGACATCAAGTGCGAGTGTACGGGACGGCAGATCGTGGGTGGTCGGTAGGCGCTCCGGTCAGACCCGGCTGACAGCCCGAACGCGACCGATGACCAGCCGCGCCTTCTCCCGGCTCACCGCGGAAACATAGCGGTCCAGGGTCGTGTAGCGCACGTCGATCTGGCCCGTTTCGATCTCAGCGACCACGGACTGACCGACGCCCATCTCGCGCGCCACGTCGGTCTGGCTGAGCCCATTCTTCTTGCGCAGGACGACCAGGCTGTTGATGAGCTCGAGGCGCTTGGTTTCAGCAGCCAGGAGCTTCGGAAAGTGTGGGTTCCTGGCGGTCCGGCGTCCGATCGCGCGGTCAAGGTCATCCATCGCTTGTCCTCCGATCAGATATTATCGGTAATGACCGATATAGTCAAGCATTCCGCTCGGACTCCGAAGCGCCTCGCGACCGCCACTCGTCGCGTCTTCTGAGCGCCAACTTGATGATACGGACAGGGGTTTTCGGAGACTTCTTGGTAAAGCCGTCGATAGCCAGGAGGATCCGGGCTTTGCTGCCTTCTTCGGTGAACAGGATTCGATGCGTCACACCGTGCCCGTCGATCCTGGCTTCCCAGAGATCCTCGACCAGGTGACGCGCCGCCGGCGTTCCTTCGACGCGAATCTTCGCCATCCTGGCCAACACTCGCGCGGCGTCGGCGTCAGTCAGCTCGTCGAGGTATGTGTCGACCGGTCGCGCCCCGGAGGGCGTGGCGTAGTGGCGCCAGCGCCGCTTGATCGGTCCTCTGCGGGCCGAGGAGTCCATCCTTGTCCTTCCAGACGAGCTTCGGATCCAGAACCCATCGCGGGAGCACCGCGACATCGCAGGCTTCTCCACTCGGGGCGGGCGAAGACCCAAGCTCAGCGGCAGGGATCGTTCAGCCGGGCGCCGCCCGGTTGCGCTTATGGCCCGTGCTGCATCTTCTCCGCCAGCGCTTACTTCGGGCTCACCGCGAACCGCCATCCGGCGAGCGTCGGATCGTGCCTACCCGTCCTCGGACAGTACCGCCGAGAGACATTGCACGATGCGCTTTCCTGCCACTTGGCGGCGAAGTCGGCGGGGGTCAGGGTCGACTGCATGGTCACGGTGCGATGAGCGTCAAGGTTGGGAAGTACGTCTGGTATCGCGACGCATCCCGGGTGAGCAATCGGTACCCCGCAATCGCGGCATGTGCCCCGATATAGAAATCAGGAAGCGGCGAGCGCTTGAGGCCGCCGGCTCGTCGGTACCGCAGGAAGCACTTGCCGGCCAGGAACCCGGCCTCGTACGGAAGGTCCTCGCGGCGGTACAGGTCGGTCGGA
>JANOTJ010000297.1:0-1624 GCA_031416295.1 Chloroflexota bacterium | reverse complement strand
CGACATCATCGGGGGCCTGGACCTCCTGCCCAACCAGAACCAGGTCGCCCCGCTGATCATCCCGCTCGACCCGGCGGATCTGCCCCAGCGCGTCGAGGCGTGGGCGACCCTCGACCGGCTGATCTGGCAGGACATGGACGCTGCGCGCCTGGAACCCGAGCAGATGGCGGCCCTGCGCGGCTGGATCGCCGGTGGCGGCCGACTCATCATCGCGGGCGGCACGACGGGCCCGGACAGCCTGACCGCGTTCCCGGACGCGATCCTCCCGTTCCGGCCGACCACGACCGTGGATGTCGCCCCGAGCTCGCTGGTCGCGCTGCTGGGCGAGCTGCCCGATGACGCTACCGACCTGCCCGCGTTCGCCGGCCCGCTCACCGAGGGGCGCACCCTCGCGACCAGTGCGGGCCAGGTCGTGGCCGCGGAACGCGCCTATGGCAGCGGCACCGTGACCATCGTCGGCTTCGACCCGACGACCGACTGGATCGATGGATCGAAACTGGCCGAAGGCCTGTGGCGCCGCCTCCTGCCGGCCCGGACCAGCGGCGGACCGGTCATCGGGGACGACAGCCAGCTCGTCTCGGCCGTATCGCAGCTGCCCGAGCTCGCGCTGCCGCCGGTGGGCGGGCTGGCCATCCTGCTGGGTGCCTACATCCTGCTCATCGGGCCGATCAACTACCTCGTCCTTCGACGCCTGGACCGGCGCGAACTCGCGTGGGTGACGATGCCCGTGCTGATCGTGGTCTTCGCGGTCGGCTCGTACGCCTTCGGCACGATCCTTCGGGGCAGTGAACTCATCGTCAATGAAGTGGCCATCGTCCGGGGCGCACCCGGGGCGACCGAGGGCATGGCCCAGGTCTATCTCGGGGTGTTCTCACCCTCGCGTGGCACCTACCAGGTGCGCGTCCCGGGCGGCGCCCTCATGTCCGCCCCGTTGAGCGGCGACTTCTTCAGCGGCGAGGGCCAGGCGGCGTCGCTGGACGTCCTCCAGGGCGACACCTCGCGGATCCGCAACCTCAGTGTCGGGTTCGGATCACTGCGCACGGTGCGTGCCGAATCGGCCGTTGCCGTGCCCCTCGTGGAGACGGCCCTGCGACTCGAGGGCGGCCGGCTCAAGGGCACGGTCACCAACGCCTCGGATCAGATCCTGCTCAGTCCTGCGGTCGTGCTCGGCGGAACCGTCGCCAAACTCAGCGATCTCGCGCCCGGAGACACGGCCGAGGTGGACATCGCGATCGCGCCCTTCCAGTTCGGCGAGCAGCTCTCAGAGCGCATCGTGGGCTCGCTCTTCTTTCCCGACGGCCGCCAGGACACCGGCGAGGACGCCGCCCGCAAATACGCGCGCAGCACGATCATCAACCAGCTGACCTACGACCCGAACTTCGGCTCCACCGGCCAGTTGCCGGTCGAGGGCGTGGTCGTCCTGGCCTGGAGCGAGGACAGCCTGCTCGAGATCGAGATCGAGGGCGAGCAGCCCAAGCGCACCGGCAACATCCTGTATTTCCTGCCGGCCGGACTGGCCGTGAGCGGCGAGGTGACCTTCACCTCGGACCTCCTGCGCTCGACCGTCATCGACTCCGATGCGGCGTTCTTCAGCAAGGACCCGCACAGCATCAGCTTCGGCCGA
>JANOTJ010000296.1:0-4296 GCA_031416295.1 Chloroflexota bacterium | reverse complement strand
GTCCCTCCGTGTTGACGCGGTCAGTCGGCCGATGCTACCGTTCTGCAATCGGTTGCGCAAGTGGAGGGTTTCCGGATGGGGTCGGTTCGACTGACGACGGGCCAGGCCATCGTGCGCTTCATGGCCAGGCAAGTCGTCGAGCGCGACGGCCAGCAACAGCGCTTCATCGCCGGGGTCTGGGGCATCTTCGGCCATGGCAATGTCGCCGGCCTCGGCCAGGCGCTCGAGGAGCTCGGCGATGTCGAGGAGATGCCCTACTACCGTCCCCAGAACGAACAGGGCCAGGTCCACATCGCGGCCGCCTATGCGAAGCACAGGAACCGCCTCCAGGCGTTCGCGTGCACCTCGTCCATCGGGCCCGGTGCGACGAACATGATCACGGGTGCCGCCGGCGCGACCGTGAATCGCCTCCCGGTCCTGCTCCTTCCCAGCGACTACTTTGCCAGCCGCGCCGCGGACCCGGTCCTCCAACAGATCGAGCACGGCGGTGGGCGCGACGTGAGTGCCAGCGACGCCTTTCGCCCGGTATCACGATTCTTCGACCGGATCTCCCGGCCGGAGCAGCTCATCGGCAGCTTTCCCGAGGCGTTCCGCGTGCTCACCGATCCCGTCGAGACTGGCGCCGTGACCGTCTCGCTCCCGGAGGACGTGCAGACCGAGGCGTTCGATTGGCCGGAGTCGTTCTTCGATCGGCGGGTGTGGCGGATCCGCCGGCCGGTCCCGGAGGCGGCCGACATCGATGACCTGGTCCGGCGCATCGCTGCCGCGACAGCGCCTTTGATCGTCACCGGCGGCGGCACCATCTACGCGGCGGCCACGGACGAGCTGGCGTCGTTCGCGACCCGCTTCGGCATCCCCGTCACGGAGACGCAGGCGGGCAAGGGCGCTCTGCCCTGGGACCATCCGATGAACGCCGGCCCGGTCGGCGCGAACGGGGGACTGGCGGCCAACCGGCTGGCCCGCGACGCCGACCTGGTGATCTGCATCGGAACCCGGATGGGCGACTTTGCGACCTCGTCGAGGACCATGTTCCAGAACCCGGACGCGACGTTCGTGGGGATCAACGTGGCACCCCTGGACGCCCACAAGTTGCGCGCCCTTCCGATCGTCGCCGATGCCCGTGAGGCCCTGCGCGCTGTCGGATCGGCGCTGGCATCCGCATCGTATCCGGGCACGTCCGCCGCCTATCGCCGACGGGTCGGTCAACTCAAGGCGGAGTGGGACGCGGTCGTCAGCGAGCTGCGCGCGGGCACGGCGGAGCCTGGGGACCTGGCCCAGGCCGAGGTGATCGGGATCGTCAACGACACTGTCGGCGGGAGTGCCACGGTCATCTGCGCGGCCGGCAGCCTGCCCGGCGACCTGCTCAAGCTGTGGCGAGCCGAGGATCCCAAGGCGTACCACGTCGAATACGGCTATTCCTGCATGGGCTATGAGATCGCGGCCGGTCTGGGCGTGGCCCTCGCCGAACCTGGGCGTCGGATCGTGGTGATGGTCGGCGACGGGTCGTACCTGATGATGAACTCCGAGATCGTCACGGCGGTCGCCGAGGGGCTGAAGTTCACGATCGTGCTCCTGGACAACCATGGCTTCGGGTGCATCACCGGTCTCGCGCGGATGGTCGGCGTGCCCGACTTCGGGAACGACCTGCGCTTCCGCGACCCACAGCGCAAGCGCCTGACCGGACCCTACGTACCGATCGATTTTCGACAGCACGCCGAGGCCATGGGCGCCCTGGCCATCTTCGCCGCCAGCCCGCTGGAGTTACGGGCCGCGCTCGCGCAGGCGGAGCAGTCGGAGCGGGTGACCGTCATCGTCGTCCCGACAGACCCGGAGCAACGCGTGCCCGGGTTCGAAGGCTGGTGGGAGGTCCCGCCGGCCGAGGTCAGCGAGCAGGACGGTGTCCGCGACGCGCGCCGGACCTATGAGCTGGACCGCGCCAGGCAGCGCCTGGGCTGATCGTGGCCGAGGCCGCCTCGACCCACGCCGACCTCGAGGCGCGCGCGCGTCTCGGTCGATGGCTCGTCATGAGCACCGTGGCGAACAGTGGAGCGGGCCACATCGGTGGACCGCTGTCGGCGATGGACCTGTGGGTGGCGCTCTACTTCCGGGTCCTGCACATCCGGCCGGATGAACCGGACTGGGTCGACCGCGACCGCTGCATCCTGTCCAAGGGTCACGCTGCCGTGGGCCTGTATGCGGTCATGGCCCAGCGCGGGTACTTCCCGATCGCCGAGCTCGCGACCTTCGATCGCGGCGACTCGCGATTGCAGGGCCATCCGGACTCGACTCGCCTGCCTGGACTCGATGCATCGACGGGATCGCTCGGGCAAGGCCTTGCCGTGGGCGTCGGGATCGCGCTCGGCGCGAAGCTACGGGGCCGGGCCTTCCGCACCTACGTGATGCTCGGGGATGGCGAGTGCCAGGAAGGGATGATCTGGGAGTCCGTCCAGGTTGCCGCCAGGTATGGCCTCAGCGCCCTGATCGCGATCGTGGACCTCAATGGGCTCCAGCAGTACGGCTGGCCACCTGGCGACGACCCGGAGGCCCGCGGCGACCGCAGCGAACCGTGGCCGGAGCACCGCCTCGGGCAGGCCTTCGAGGCCTTCGGCTGGCGCGTCCTGGACACCGACGGGCACGACTTCGAGGCGATCCTTCGCGCGTTCGCCGATGCGTGCGAGGCCGACCCGGCCGGCCGGCCGACCGTGATCCTGGCCAGGACGGTCAAGGGTCGGGGCCTGTCATTCACCGAAGGTCGGCACGCCTGGCACGCCCGGATCCCGACGCCCGACGAAGTCGAGGCCGCCCGGCTCGAGCTTGGAATCGATGCGCACGGCGAGCTCGCATGAGATCGCAACGCGACACCTGGGGCGAGACGCTGGCCGAGCTGGGAGCGACGAACCCGGACATCGTGGTCCTGGACGGGGATCTGGCCAACTCGACCAAGGCGGACGCCTTCGCTCGAGCGCACCCGGACCGGTTCCTGGAGATGGGCATCGCCGAACAGAACATGGTCGGCGTCGCCGCCGGGCTGGCGACCACGGGCTACATCCCGTGGTTGTCGTCGTTCGCCGTGTTCCTGACCCATCGGGCGCTCGATCAGGTGCGCCTGCTCGTCGCGCAGCCGCAGGCGAACGTCAAGATCGGCGCCGGCTACGCCGGGCTGCTCACGGGCCTGACCGGCAAGAGCCACCAGGACGTCCAGGACCTGGCGATCATGCGGGCGATGCCGGGCATGACGGTCCTGGCGCCGGGGGACGAGCTCGAATGCGCCGCGATGACTCGCTGGGCCACGGCGTATCACGGGCCCGTTTACCTGCGACTGACCCGAGACGCGACCCCGGCCCTCTTCGACGACACCTACCGATTCGAGACTGGCCGGGTCTATCCGCTGCGTGACGGTCGCGACGTCCTGTTGATCTCGACGGGTCCGCAGACCGGTCGCTGTCTGGATGCGGCGGCGCTCCTGGAGGCCGATGGCGTGTCCGCCGGCGTCCTCCATGTGCCGTGCCTCAAGCCAGTGGACGCCGCCTCCATCGTGCGCGCGGCTGGACGGTCGGAGCTGCTCGTGAGCGTCGAGGAGCACAACGTCATCGGCGGCCTTGGCGGGCTGATCGCCGAGATCGTCAGCAGCCACCTGCCAAAGCGTCTGGTGCGCATCGGGATGGACGACTGCTGGGGTGAATCCGCGCCCAACGAGTTCCTGCTCGAGAAGCACGGCCTGTCGGCCTCACGGGTAGCGCAGCGGGTGCTCACCGAACTCAGGCTCGTTGTGGAGGAGACGTCGTGAACACAATCCCGACCCGTCATCTCAGCTCGGGCTCCGGGCCCGGAACGGTCCTGGAGATCAGCCCGCAGTCAGTCGGATGGAAGTACATCAGCTCCAGCGTGGTGGCCCTTGGCAACGGTCAGCGGCACGAGGGGGACACGGGGCCGCTCGAGGTCGCGATCGTCCCGCTCAGCGGGAGCGCCGTGTTCCGATTCGCTGGGCAGACGCACACGGTCTCCCGTCGCGATGTCTTCAGCGAGGTCCCGCAGGTGGCCTATCTGCCGCCAGGAACCGCGTATTCGATCACGGCAATCGAGGCGTTCGAGTTCGCCACGGGCGGCGTACCGGCCGAAGGGCGCTATCCGGCGAGGCTCTTCCGGCCCGATGAGCTGCCTAGCTCCGTTCGGGGCGGGGCGAACGTCAGCCGCGGCGTGACGGGCACCCTTGACCTCAGCCTGCCCGCGGAACGCCTGCTCGCCTACGAGATCGTCACGCCGAGCGGGAACTGGTCGAGCTTTCCACCGCATCGC
>JANOTJ010000295.1:0-4136 GCA_031416295.1 Chloroflexota bacterium | reverse complement strand
CATCCTCTTTCCAGCCGGCACCGATGCCCAGCGCGAAGCGGCCGCCGGAGATGACGGCGATCGTCGACGCCATCTTGGCCGTGACCCCGGGGTTACGAAATCCCGTGCCGACGACCCTGTGGCCGATCCGGACCCGGTGGGTGGCCATGGCCAGGGCGGCGAGCATCGTGAACGACTCGAAGGTGATCTCGTCCGTCGGCTCAGGAACCGTGTGGAAGTGATCGAAGACCCACAGGGATTCGAAACCCAGGTCCTCTGCCTGCTCGGCAAGCTGGATGGACCGCGCCCACGCGTCGGCCGGCTGCCATCCGTCGTATTCGCCCTTCCACCCCTGTGGCACCATCAATCCAACCTGCATGCGTCACTCCTGTCATCCACGGTTCAGTCCCAATGTTGACGGTTCGCACGAGATGTCGCGCCGGACGGGTCGGCGACCGCGGCACGCGTTTCGCCGCCTATCCTCCGACCATGGATACCACCATTTTCGACCCGACCGCTCCCCTCCCCGGCCCGCCCGACCCGTGGGCCTCCACGGAGCAGCCGAGCCACCGCGACGGGCCGCCGTTTCACATGACGGAGATGATCGCGGCTGAACCGTCCGTCGCGGAACGGATCCTGGCAGCCGGCGCGACGCCGGGGTCGACCGCCGCTCAGCTGGCGGCCGCGGTGACCAAGGCGGTCCGTGCCGGTAGCCCGGTCACGATCACCGGCTGCGGCACCTCTGAACATGCCGCGATCGCCGTTGCCGAGATCCTGCGCGAGGCGACCGGGTCCCCGCTCATCTGGAGCGCGCAGGCGTTCGAGCTGTCGCTGGACACCTTGACGAGCGGGCTGGTGATCGGCATCTCGCACGAGGGCGCCACCGGGGCCACGAATGCGGCACTGACCGCGGCTCGGGCGGCGGGCGCCAGGACGGCCCTCATCACCGTCACGCGGCGCTCGCCGGGCGCGGCCCTGGCCGACATCGTTGTAGAGACGCACGAGCTCGACCAGAGTTGGTGCCATACCGTCGGGTATCTCAGTCCGATCGCGGCGGCAACGGCGGTGGCGGCACACATCACCGGTGTCCCGGTCGCGCCCGCGGCGGCGGGCGACCTGCTCCGATCCGGCTGCAGCGCGGAGGCCCAGGAGCGCGCAGAAGCGATCGCGGACGCGTTTGTCGCGGTCGATCGATCAATCGTCCTCGCGTCCGGAGCGGATCGGGCCGCCGGCCGTGAACTCGTGCTCAAGGTGGAGGAGGGTGCCTGGCTGCCGGCGGCGTATCGGGACCTGGAGACGTTCCTGCATGGCCATCTCGCCGCGACTGGCCCGACGACCGGGTTGATCTTGATCGCGACCGACCGCCGCGCGCTGCTGGAGCGCGGGGCGCGGTTCCGCGGTGCCCTGGCTGCGGCCCGCGTCATCGGCATGCCGACCGCCGCGATCGTCTCGGCAGGGTACGACGCGCAGCTGTCCGACGAGCTGACGTCCGCTGGGCGGATCATCGTCGCGGATACGGCGGAATTGCCGCCTGCCGTCGCGGCACTGCTGGGGAGCGCCACGGCCCTCCAGACCCTGACCGATCGTCTGGCCCGCAGCCGCAACATCAACCCCGATCCGATCCATCGCGACGTGGACCGCTACCGCCAGGCCGCGGACTCCGCCGACGCCGCCGACACCGGGCGCTGACGACGCGTCGGCGTGTCGGCACCCGGCGCCGTCCGGTTCGACGAGACTGCCGCGGCACGCGAGGGACCCAAGCTCAGCGGCCTTCAGCGTCGCGGCTCGAGGCCCCCGAGGACGAGGTCGATGGCGGCCTCGATCATCCCGACATCCACCGGGCTATCGGGTTGCGCCGGGGACATCGCCAGGCCGAACAGCAGCGCGAGCAGGATCATCGCTGTAGTCGATGGATCGACATCGGTGCGGATGCGGCCCAGCCGCTGCTCGGCCGCGAGGTAGCCGCCGACGAGGCTGATCGGTCCGTCGCTGGTTGAGCCAAGCCCGGCAGGCGGGCGGGCGCCGGCGGCCATCATGTCGCGAAGCCCGCTGGCCAATTCCGGATCGGCCCGTAACGACAGCTCCAGCGGGAGCAGGTCCGCCCGCATCTGCCCGAGCTGCCCGAAGGCGTCGCACAGGTTGCCGCGGACCGTGCTCGTGCCGGCCAAGGCCGGGAAGCCGTGGAGCCACGCTACGATCGGAGCGTTTCGTTCCAGGACCGCCGCGAAGAACAACTGCTGCTTGTCCGGGAAGTGCCGGTAGATGGTCCCCTCGGCGACCCCGGCGAGGTCCGCGATGGCCCGGGTCGTGGCCCGCGAGTAGCCCACCCGCGCGACGACCTGGGTGGTCGCCTCAATCAGGCGGGCTCGCGTCCTGTCACCCCGTGCGCTCATCCGAATCCTGCCTGGGTCCCCGCGTTGCCCGGGGTCAGTCCACGATGTCGCGCCGGACCAGGGTCACGCCGGCGACCACGAGACCGACCGCAGCATAGGCTACGCCGAGCGCGATGGCCGTCGCCTGGTCGATCGACGGCGTGCCGCCGGACACGATCGCGGTGAGCGTCGCCCCTGGCAAGACATCGGCGATGTCCTCGGCCATCATCCGGACCACGCCCTCGATGATGAGGACGTAACTCGCACCCACGGCGATCGCCACCGGGGCATTGCGGGCGAGGGTCGCGATGGCGAGGCCGACGACGCCCCAGACCTCCAGGGCCAGGAACGACGAGGCCCACGACCGGGCCGCGGTCGGGACGATGTCGGCAAGGTCGGTCGCCCAGGCCGCGGTGTCGATGCCGCTCGGTGCCGCGGTCATCAACGAGGCCAGCATGACGACCACGGTCGCGATTGCGCCAACGACGGCCGTCATCAAGGTCAAGGCCGCGACCTTGCCACCCAGCAGGGTAAGGCGCGACGGCTGGGCCTGGACCAGGAGGCGGATGAGGCCACTGCCGTAGTCGCTGGCCACGGCGAACGCCCAGAACGAGAGCGTGACCACGCCCAGGATCGTGGACACCGCCGGGAGCCCCGCGAGGTAGCCGTCCGCTGCCTGCAAGTCGCCGAGGCTCGGAAAGGCGCCGCCGGGCGCCGCGGCCGGGATGACCGTCCCGCTGGCGGCGGCACCAAAGATGGTCGTGACGAACAGGAAGGACAGGCCCGCGCTGATGCCCAGCCAGCCGAGCCCGAATGCCCGGCGGCGGAGCCTGGTGAACTCTGAACGCGTGGCGCGCAGCATGTCAGTGGACCTCCGGTCTTGTGGCGGGAGCCGCATCGAGATCGCCATCGCGCTCGCCGGTCATCCGCAGGAAGACGTCCTCCAGGCCATCGCTGCGCGGCAGCAGGAGGGACAGGGCGATGCCGGCCGCCGCTGCGGTCCGGTTGACGGACGCCGCCCGATCGCGGCCCGCGGCCACGACGACCCCATCGGGACCGGCCGTCGCGTCGAAGCCCGCGGCGACGAGAGCCTGCGCCAGCCGCTCGATGTCGGCGTCGAGCTCAGGCCGGGCATCGATGTGCTCGCTGGTCCGGGCGAGCATGTCGGCCATCGAGCCCGCGAACAGGAGCTCGCCGAAGCGGAGCACGACGAGGTAGTCGCAGGCAGCCTCGATCTCGGCCAGCAGGTGGGACGAGACCAGGATGGTCCGACCCTCCGCGGCGAGCGTCCGCAACAGGCGCCGGATTTCGCTGATGCCCGCCGGGTCCAGGCCGTTCGTAGGCTCATCCAGGATGAGCAGCTCCGGATCGGGCAGGAGGGCTGCCGCGATCCCGAGGCGCTGCTTCATCCCCAGCGAGAAGGTGGTGACCTGCTCGCGGTCGCGGCCGGTCAGGCCGACGATGGCCAGAACCGCGTCGACCCGCGACGCGTCCAACCCGCGGAGCTGGGCGAGCGAAGTGAGGTTGGCCCTGGCGGACAGGGCCGGCACGAAGGCCGGGCTCTCGATCAGGGCGCCGACACGCTCGGCGTAGCGCGACGGCGCACCGATGGGTAGGCCGAATACGGTCGCCGACCCAGCGGAGGGACGGATCAGGCCAAGCAGCATCCGGATCAGCGTGCTCTTGCCCGAGCCGTTGGGCCCGACGAGCCCGATGACGCCGCCGCTCGGCAGGTCGATGGTCAGCCGGTCGACGGCGGTCCGCGCGCCGAAGCGGCGGGTCAAT
>JANOTJ010000294.1:0-6637 GCA_031416295.1 Chloroflexota bacterium | reverse complement strand
CCCTGACGGCGAGCCGTGGAATGGACGAGGACCTTGCTGATCTCCGCGCGATGCGGCGAGTTCGGGTTCCAGGCATAGAGCAGGACCGCCGAGCCCACGATCCGCTCGCCGTCGCGGGCCACGATGGCCACGACCATCCCGGAGTCGACCCCGTCGACGCGTCCTTCCCACCACGCCCGCGTCTCGTCCACGGTCACGCCGGCCATGAAGTTCACGCCCGCGCCGCTTTCGACGGCATCCACCAGCAGGGCCGCGAGGCCATCGATCGCCTCGCGATAGCGCGGCGCGTCGAGGACCTCGACCACGACGCTCACGAGCCTGCGGCGCCGCGCCGTTCCAGGTACTCCGGGATGCGGATCATCGGCGGGCGCTCCTGGTCGGCGAGCTCGATGACTTCCAGGGACAGACGGCCGCGTCCCGAGCGCGGCAGCTTCATGGTCGAGCCGAGTTCCGCGAAGAGGCGCGCCTTGCGGCGCTCTTCGAGACGCTTCATGACCGCCTGAAGGATGACGAAGGACATCCGTGACAGCCCCTCCAGCTCCTGGTTGCGGTGGACCCGGCGCTCCAGGTCCACCTGGCCCAGGCCCTCGATGCCGACCCGCTCCGCGACATCGATGAGGTGCCCGATCTCGACCGCATAGCCGGTGAAGAACGGGATGGTCTCGAGCAGCGTTCGCCGGCCCGCGTACTCGCCGGACAGCGGCTGGATGAGCCCGGACAGCTCCGGGTAGAACAGGTTGATGAGCGGCCGGGCCACGAGTTCCGTGACCCGTCCGCCGCCGCCTTCCTTGAGCACGCCCTCTTCCACGATGGGCCGCTGGTAGTAGCCCTTCACGTACTGGAGACGGGGCTCATGCAGGAGCGGCCCGAGCGTGCCGTAGACCATCCGGTGGTGCCAGTTCTTCACGTCCGTATCGGCCCAAACGACGATGTCGCCGGACGTCTCGTAGAGCGACTTCCAGAGCGCCTCGCCCTTGCCCCGGAACGAGCCGTAGCGGGTCAGGATGTCGGGGTGGCTGACGACCCGGGCGCCCTCCGCCTCGGCGATCTCACGGGTCCGGTCGGTCGACGACGAATCGATGACCAGGACTTCGTCCAGGAGGGGCACGCGCCCGACCATCTCGCGCATCGCCCGCCGGACGATGGGGCCGATGGTCTCTTCCTCGTCGAGGGTCGGCAGGACGAGCGAGATGGTGACGCCCTGCTTCTCCTTGAGCTGGACGAGCCGGCGCAGGTCGCCGAACTCGGCGTGGTGGAAGTTGGACTCGCCAAACCAGCGTTCCACGCGTGCGGGCACGGCCCGGGCCTCCTCGGCGGCGCGATCGGCGGCGGCCAGGGTCTCAGCCCGCGTGGCGAGCGTGTCGAACGTGGTCCGCCCGATGGCCTCACGGGTCTTGACCACGACCACGCTGGCCTTGGCACGCGCGGCGATGGCCTCGGGCAGGGCTCCGAAGAGGTACGCCTCGGCACCTTCGCCGCCGGGGACCGCGGAGGCGCCCATGACCACGAGGTCGGCCTTCTCGGCCTCACGCAGGATGGCATTGCGGACGTTGGGCGCCTCGCGCAGGACGGCCTCGCCCTTGCCCCGCAGGTGCTGCTTGATGAAGGCGCCGAGCGCCCGTTCCGCCTGGGCCCGGACGGCCATCGTGATGCCCGGCGGGACGAGGTGCAGGACGACGACGGTGCCCCCGTGGTGGGTCGCGATGGCGTCCGCGAAGCGCAGGGCGAGCTCCGCGTGCGGGCCGCCGCGGACCGGGACGAGGACGCGCTTGATCTCGCGCGAGCCGCGCTGCTTGACCACAGCGATGTCGGCCGGGGACTGGCGCACGACCTCGTCGATGGTCGGTGAGAAGGCGGTCGGCCCGCCCGGGCGACCGTTCGTGCCGATCGGCGTCTTGCCGCCCCAGCCGAAGATGATGAGATCCGCTTCCTGTTCTGCGGAGGCCTCGATGATGCCCTCGGCGGCGTGCCGGCCGATGCGCACGATGGGGTGGATGGTGGTGCCCTTCGGGGCGTAGTCGAGCACTTTCTGGAGGAGCCGCCGGGCGTGCCGGGCGCGCGTGGCACCCTCGCTCAGGGGCATGCCCTCGGGGACTTCCACGATGCCCAGGGCGGACAACGAGCCCGAGCGCGGGTCCAGCATCGCCGCCCCGAGCCGGATCAGTTCCTCGGCCGTGCCGGGGTTGGCGACCGGGATGAGGATCCGTCCCGGCAGCGGGGACTTGGCGCTCATCGATCGGCTCCCGGCTCGCCCTGCGCGGCGGCGATGGCAGGCTCGGCGTGCTCGCCCTGCGCGACGGCGATGGCCGCGCCCTCGGCGGCGATGGCGGCGTTCCAGCGCTCGACGAGGTAGGGCTTCAGGAGTTCGAACTCACGGGCCTGGCGCTCCACGCGATCCTCGGCCTGTTCGGTGGTCACCTGGCGGTTCTCGATGACGAACGAGCCGACCCGCCCGAAGTAGATGGGCACGAGCGAGGCGATGAGCGTCTCCAGCGACGGCTTCGGGTCGCGCGCGGTCACCACCAGGTCGTAGATGACCCGGGCCCACAGGTCGTCCGGGAAATGGAACGTGCTCACGGCATCGGCCATCTCGACGGTGCTGGCCGAAGTCGACGACACGTCGCCGCCGATGCCGAGCTTCGCCCGGGCGTGGTCGGCCAGGCGGCCCGCTTCGGATGCGAGTTCCAGGACCGTCGCGGACGTGGCCGGAGCGAGCATGGACCGCCACGTGTCGGCGAGGGTCAGCGAGCCGACGTGGAACTCGGTCAGCAGGCGCAGCGTGTTCACCTCGAGCGGTGGCGGCTCGATGATCCGCTCGAAGCCGTAGGCCGGCACGTCGTGGGAGCCCGTGATGTCCAGCCAGTGGCTGGCGTGCTTGTTGGCGAGGCGCATGATCGTGCCCACGACCTGGCGGAACATCGGGCCGAGATCCGAGCCCGGGTCCTTGGGGTCGTGGATCTTGGCCCCCAGGCGGGTCTGGCAGACGGCGAATCCACCGGCCAGCGCTGAGGTCGTCATCCAGATATCGATGCCGAACTTGCTGACGTCGTCGGTCCAGTCATCGAGCGTCAGGTAGTGCCGGACGAGGTCGCCGCTGACCCCGAAGTCGCCGCCGATGGGCTGCCGGATGCGGTGACCGTAGAGGGCCCGGGTCATCGGGTAGGTGACGGTGTTGGTGATCGTGCCGTCGTACTTGTAGCGGGCGTACAGCGGCGCCACGAAGTCGTAGCCGCCCTTGAGGATGGGCCCGGCCAGGAGCTCGATCCATTCGGGCACGATGCTGCGCAGGTCGGAGTCCACGACGACGAGTGCCTGGACCTCGAGGGCAGCGGCCATCTCGAAGATCGTGCGCAGGGCTGCGCCCTTGCCGCCGACGCCATCGATCTCCGGGTACGTGAGGCTGACCCGCTGGAGCTTGTGGCTGGGTCGGACGAGCAGGATCTGCTCGATGTAGTCGGGCGGCTCGGTCTCCACGACGACGCGACCCGTGCCGTCGGGCGACCCGGCGTCCGAATTGACCACCACGGGGCGGAGGTCGGGGAAGTACTGGACGAGTCCAGCCTGGGCCGCTCGGACCACGTAACCGATGGTCGCCGCGTTCTTGAAGCTCGGGATGCCGACCATGATGTCGGCGGTGCCCAGTCGCGCGATCTCGTCGCGGATGGCCGGGCTCAGTGTCGATTCGGGCATCGACCCCACCGTACCATCCTTATCGGCCTACCGGGAAGCTTGCAGCGTCAGCCGTCGTCAGCGGCGCGGCATCGGGGACGTCGCCCAGTCGCTGGCGCGCTCGCCTGGGCGGTAGCGGGAATTGGCCGCCTTGAAGGTGAGGCCACTGAAGCCCTGGGCGCGCCACGAGCCGACCCAGCTGTCGATCGGCGGCCGGACATGGATGCCCGGACGCACGAGCTCACCGGCGGGCACGACGGATTCGACGAGGCGCTTGCGCTCGAGCAGCGGAACGTCGAGGAGCCACGTGCCGTCAAGCCAGAGCAGATCGACGACGACGAGGTTGACCGGCTCGTCGGTCGCGATGATTCGCGCCGCCTGGTCCTCCTCCATGCGGCTCGTGGCCTCGCGCACGCGGTCCGCACGCGAACCCAGGAGCACGCGACCCAGGAACTGGCCGGTCGAGGGCATCTCGTCGTCGGGTCCGGTGTAGACCCGCGTGTCGTCGCTGGCGATCTGACGGGTCAGCCACGCGTCGACGATCACGCCGTCGGCCCGGGCCAGGACGACGCTTGCGAAGGCCTCGGCGAGATGGGCGTGGGTCGTGAGCGGCTCGCCGTGCTGAAACATCGCAGCCCGACCGCCGGCGGCCCCGACGATGACCCGGATGCCGCTCCAGAGCGGCTCGATCACGGCGTCCGCGATGGTCCGCGAGCCGCCGCCGAACTCCTGCGGGCGAACGGAACGGGCGAGCTCGATGGCCTCCGGATCGGTCATACCGACCATCGTACGCGCTGGGCGGCGGGTATCATCGCGTCGTGGTCCAAGCCGCCGCTCCCCGTGGTCCCGCGACCCGCGCCGGCGGCCTGGCCGGGCTGACCCCGTCGGGTCGCGCCATCGTCCCGGCCGCGTGGTCCATCTACGACTTCGCCAACACGATCTTCAGCTTCGCCGTCGTCTCCGGGGCGATCGGGCTGTACCTCAACGATCGACTCGGCCAGCGCGATGGCGGCGTGGCCCTGTCCGTGGCGATCGTCCTGAGCGTCGGCCTCAACGCGATCGTCTCGCCGATCCTTGGTGCCATCTCGGATCGCGGCGGCCAGCGCATGCCGTTCCTGCTGTTCTTCACCGCGCTGTGCATCGTGCCGACGTTCTTCATCGCCGACGTCCCGGTGCTGCTCGGTCTGCTGTTCTTCGTCATCGCCAACTTCGCCTACCAGGCGGCGCTGATCTACTACGACTCGACGCTCAAGCTCATCTCGTATCCCGAAACGCGCGGGAAGCTGTCCGGCATCGGGACGGCCATCGGCTACTGCGGGACGGTCGTCGTCGGCCTGCTGATCTTCCTGCTCGAGGTGCCGGTGGTTGACCGGTTCCGGCTCGCCGCGCTGCTGTATCTAGCCTTCGCCATCCCGATCTTCATCGTCGTGCGTGAGCGACGGGACGCGGCTGGCACAGCGCTGACGGCGCGCGACGTTTTTGATTCGCTCAGCCAGTTGCGCGTGTCGATCGCGCACGCCCGCCAGGTCCCGGGCCTCGGGCGCTTCCTCGTCGGGCGGTTCTTCTACAGCGACGCGGTCAACACGGTCATCGTCGTGATGAGCGTGGTGACCACCGAGGCGCTCCTGGTCTCGGACGCGACCGCCAACGTGATCCTGCTCCTGCTCACGGTCGTGGCCATCGGGATGAGTTTCTTCTGGGGCTGGCTGTGCGACCGGATCGGGCCCAAGCGGACGTTGATCATCGTGCTCTGGTCGTGGGCCTTCGGGCTGGTCCTCGGCGGCGTGGCGCTCGGTTTCGGGCCGGCGGGGCTGGTGCCCTTCCTGGTGGCGGGTGCCGTGCTCGGTTCCGGGCTTGGCGGCGTGTCCGTCGCGGATCGCGTGCTCATGGTTCGGCTCGCTCCGCCGGAGCGGATCGGCGAGTTCTTCGGGCTGTACGGCCTCGTGGGCAAGGGCTCGCAGGTCATCGGCCAGCTCCTGTACGGCCTGATCCTGTTCCTGTTCATCGATTCGATCGGGGTCGGCGCGTATCAGATCGCCGTGCTCAGCCTGCTCGTGACCATGCTTATCGGGCTGTGGCTCGTCTGGCCGGTCCGTGATGACTGGGCGGGGAGCGGCGAGGTGCCGGGTGGGCACGCCGAGCCGCCACCCACGCGGTTGTCGCCGTCTGCCGCTCCCCTGGAGCCGCGCGACTAGGCGCTCTTCCCGGGGGTCCCTTGACATGCTCCAGACGGTCATCGGGTCCACGAGCCAGCCATGTTCTGGCGGAACCGGACCTCGCCAGGGAGGCCCTTGGGGACCTGCTCGGTGCCCAGCGCTGAAGCCGATCCCTGGTTTCCCTGACGTACCCAGGGGGTGTACACGGAGCCGGAGGACGAGGGACTGTTGCTGAGGAAACGCTGGCTTGCTGGCGTGGGCGACTCGGTGTCGTGGATCTCGACAACGCCGACGTCACCATCTGGCATGGTCGTGTGGGCGGTCGCGCCATCGGTCTGCATCCAGACGGCAGACCAGAACGCATGTTCGGTGTCACCGTGAGGAGCCGCGACTCCTGGGTGCCGGGGCGTGCCAGCACCTCGTTCCGGTGCCGGGGCGGGTTGCCGTCCACCGCGAGGGCCCGGGGTCCATCGAGTCCGCCAGATGACGCCAGCCAGCATCACTAGGCGCGCTATGAGCCCTTCGGGCGTCCTCGCAGCGACCGCTCCTGGGCGTGATCGTGCGTGAGCGTGCCGTGGTTCCGGGTGCGCGCGGGCTCCAGGAGCACGGGCAGCCCGCCCAACGTTCTGGGGGACGACATCTGGCGGACTCGGCCGAACTTCCAGCGACGTTCGACCCCATCCACGGACCGATTCGTGGTCAGCGGCGACCGGGACACGTCCTGGCGTCCTGGGATGCACGAGATTCCCGGGCAAGAACCGCGCCGAACCACATCGTCGTCGCCTTCGTCACACCGATCAGGAGGGCCCGGG
>JANOTJ010000293.1:0-1762 GCA_031416295.1 Chloroflexota bacterium | reverse complement strand
TGCGCGATGTTCATGCGCTCGCCCGTCCCGTAGGGTCCGCCCGTCCAGCCGGTGTTCACCAGCCAGACCGTGGCGTCGTGCTCGCGCAGTCGATCGATGAGCATCGCTGCGTACTCACCTGGGTGGCGGGGCATGAACGGTGCCCCGAAGCAGGCCGAGAACGTGGCCCTGGGCTCCTTGATCCCGACCTCGGTGCCGGCGAGCTTCGCCGTATAGCCGCTGATGAAGTGGTACGCGGCCTGGTCGTGGGTCAGCCGGCTGATCGGGGGCAGGACGCCGAAGGCATCGGCCGTCAGCAGCACCACGGTCCGGGGCTGGACGGTCATTCCGGTGGGATCGGCGTTGCCGATGAAGTGCAGCGGATAGGCCCCGCGCGTGTTCTCCGTGATGACCTCCGAATCAAGGTCCAGTTCGCGCGTCTCAGGGTCGATCGGCACATTCTCCAGGACCGTCCCGAAGCGCCGCGTCGTCTGGAAGATGTCGGGCTCGTACATCGGGGAGAGGCGGATGGTCTTGGCGTAGCAGCCGCCCTCGAAGTTGAACAGGCCCTGCGGACCCCAGCCGTGCTCGTCGTCGCCGATGAGGCTCCGTTCCGGGTCCGCCGACAGCGTCGTCTTGCCCGTCCCACTGAGACCGAAGAACACCACGCTGTCACCGGCCGCGCCGACGTTGACCGAGCTGTGCATCGGCAAGACGCCTTCGTCGGGCATCAGGTAGTTCATGACCGTGAACGCCGACTTCTTGATCTCGCCCGCGTACTCGGTGCCGACGATGATGATCTCCATCCGCTCGAGGTGGAGCAGGATGGCCGTCCCGGTGCGGGTGCCCTCGGTCGAGGGATCGGCCTGGAACGACGGGACGCAGATGATCGTGAAGTTCGGCTCGAAGCCGATCCGATCGGCGGCGGTCGTCCGCCGGAACAGGTTGCGCGCGAAGATGCTCGCCCAGGCGGTCTCCGTGTACACCCGCAGTCGACGCTGGTGGACCGGGTCCGCGCCGATCAGGCAGTCCTGGCTGTACAGGTCGCGATCCGCGCAATAGGCCATGAGTCGCGACCGCAGGCGGTCGTAGTGGGCCGCGCTGATCGGTCGGTTCACGCTCCCCCACCAGATCCTGTCGTGGCTGCCCGGCTCGTCCACGATGAACTTGTCCTGCGGCGAGCGCCCGGTGTGCGTGCCGGTGCGCACGACGAGCGGGCCCTCGGCCGCGATCACGCCCTCATCCGCTCGGATGGCGCACTCGACGAGCGCGGCGGTCGGCAGATTGGCAAGGACGCTGCGGCCGATGATCGGCGGCGCTCCCCCACCCAGGTGGGCGTGCTCGAGCGCCCTGTCGGCGGTCGTGGGACGGTCGTCGGGGCGGGGCGGCATCGCGGTGGCCATCGGCATCGACTCCTTGCGCTCGGGGCACGGGCGATCACGGATCTGATCGACCGGCCGCGCGTGATGCGGGCAGAGGGCCCGCAGGAGTCGGCTTCCGCAGTCGTGGTTGGCGGATTGTATACGTTAGAGCCTGTTGTGGCACCGTTTGCGATCACGGTTCAACAACGTTGCAGCATGGTAGCAGGGTGCAAGTCCGGTTGACGTCAGAGCCGGCCGGCACGTAGCATCCGCGCACAACTGAAGAGCACGTATCAAGAGATGGCTGAGGGACCGGCCCGTTGACGCCACGACAACCTACCGACGCGACGTCGGCAAGGTGCCAATTCCGGGCAGGTCATCCTGCGAGATACGGGACTCTCCGGAGCCCCCCGATCGAACCG
>JANOTJ010000292.1:0-8237 GCA_031416295.1 Chloroflexota bacterium | reverse complement strand
GACTCGCTGGCGATCATCCTCGTGGCCTATGTCGGCAAGTTCTGGGCGCTCGGCCATCGGGCGCTGGCGGGATCGGCGGAGCGCCTGCCCGGCGACCTGCTGCGCGCCGCGCGGGCGAGTGGCGCGCAGCCCATCGTCGTGCTTCGGACCGTGGTCGTGCCGCTGCTGCGTCCGGCCGTGGTCGGGGCGTGGCTCATCGTGTTCCTGTTCGGCTTGCACGAGGTCACCATGTCCAGCCTGCTCTACGGCCCGGGGACGGATACGCTCGCGGTCGTGACTCTCAATGTCCAGCAACTGGGCGATCCGACGGTCAGCGCGGCCCTGGCCATCGTGCTCGCGGTCATCGTGCTGCTGGGCACCCTGCCGGTCCTCGTCCTCCGTCGGCGTGCGGCGTTCCGGCCCGTGGGCCGCGAGTGACCGCGGCCGTCGAGCTCCGCGGCGTGCGCCTGGGCCACGGTGGCCCGCCCGTCGTCCACGACATCGACCTCGAGGTCGGCGTGGCCGAGACCGTGGTCATCCTCGGGCCCTCGGGGAGTGGCAAGTCCACGCTCCTCGCGGCGATCGCGGGGTTCATCCGACCGCTGGCGGGCACCGTGCGCATCGCCGGTCGTCTCGTGGATGGCCCCGCCACGAACGTGCCGCCCGAGCGCCGGTCCGTCGGCGTCGTGTTCCAGCACGACGCCCTGTGGCCGCACCTGCGCGTCCTCGAGACGGTGGCCTACCCGATCCGGCGGCGCGGCCTGGACCGGACCGCGGCCGAGGCGATCGCGCGCGGGTTCCTTGAGCGCATGGGCATCGCCGATCTCGCCGACCGTCGTCCGGCGCAGCTCTCGGGCGGGGAGCAGCAACGGACGGGCCTCGCCCGCGCGCTAGCCCGCGAGGCGGCCGTGTACCTCCTCGATGAGCCCACGGCGCATCTCGACACGGCACTCAAGGGCACCCTCCAGGCGGAGATGGCCGAGCAGTGCCGGCGCACCGGCGCTGCCGTCCTGTATGCCACGCACGACGTGGCCGAAGCGCTGGCGGTCGCGGACCGGGTCGCCCTGGTCCGTGACGGCCGCCTGGTCCAGGTCGGCACACCGATCGAGGTCTACGAGCGCCCGGTGGACGCCTGGGCCGCGCGGTTGACCGGGATCGCCTCGGTCCTGACGGCGACGCCCGACGGCGTTCCGAACACGGCCGGGTCCGGGCACGTCCTGGTCCGGCCGGACTGGGTGCTGCTCGGCGGTGAGTTGCCCGGCCGCGTGCTCGCGGTCCGGTTCCGGGGCAGCCACACCGACACGGAGCTCACGACGCCGTTCGGCCCGCTGGTCGTGCGATCGCCGGGACCGCCGAGCCTGTCGGTGGGCCAGCCGGCGAGCTGGCAGCTTCGTCGCTGCTGGCCGCTCCAGGACGGAGAGGCGGTCAGGCCGTGACATCAAGATCATCGATGACGAACATCGAGAACATGTATTCGACTGCATGATACGCAAGGACTAGGATGCCGAGACGCTGCGGCGCGTGGCGACCCAACGGAGCCGCCCGATGCCAGATCTGATCCCCGCCGACGAGACCACCCGTGCCACCGAGGGCAGCGAGCGTTACCGCGCGGGCGTCATGGAATATGCCCGGATGGGCTACTGGGATCCCGACTACGTGCCCAAGGACACGGACATCCTGGCGCTCTTCCGGATCACTCCGCAGGACGGCGTGCCAGCCTTCGAGGCCGCCGCGGCCGTCGCCGGCGAGTCGTCCACGGCGACCTGGACGGTGGTCTGGACCGACCGCCTGACCGCGGCCGAATCGTATCGGGCCAAGGCATATCGCGTGGAGCCCGTGCCCGACAGTCCCGATCAGCACTTCGCCTGGATCGCCTACGACCTCGACCTGTTTGAGCCTGGCTCCATCGCCAACCTGACCGCGTCGATCATCGGCAACGTCTTCGGGTTCAAGGCCCTGCGCGCGTTGCGCCTCGAGGACATGCGTCTGCCCGCGGCCTACGTCAAGACGTTCCCGGGCCCGCCGACGGGCATCGTGGTCGAGCGCGAACGGCTAGACAAGTTCGGTCGGCCGCTGCTGGGCGCCACGACCAAGCCCAAGCTCGGCCTGTCCGGGCGCAACTATGGACGGGTCGTGTACGAGGCGTTGGCCGGCGGCCTCGACTTCACCAAGGACGACGAGAACATCAACTCGCAGCCGTTCATGCACTGGCGCGACCGGTTCCTGTACTGCATGGAGGCGGTCAACCGGGCGTCGGCCGCGACCGGTGAGGTCAAGGGCCACTACCTGAACGTCACTGCGGCGACCATGGAGGAGATGTACGAGCGCGCCGAGTTCGCCCGGGATCTGGGCTCGATCATCGTGATGATCGATCTCGTCGTCGGCTACACGGCCATCCAGTCGATGTCCAACTGGGCGCGTCGGAACGACATGCTCCTGCACCTGCATCGAGCGGGGGCATCCACGTACACCCGCCAGAAAGCGCATGGGATCTCGTTCCGGGTCATCGCCAAGTGGATGCGCCTGGCCGGCGTGGACCATATCCACGCGGGCACCATCGTCGGGAAGCTCGAGGGCGACCCGAACACGGTCCAGGGCTTCTACAACGTCCTGCGCGAGCCGCGCAACGAGGTGGACCTGGCCCGCGGCATCTTCTTCGAGCAGGACTGGGCCAGCCTGCGCAAGGTCATGCCGGTCGCCTCGGGCGGCATCCATGCCGGCCAGATGCACCAGCTCCTGACCTACCTTGGCGACGACGTCGTGCTCCAGTTCGGGGGTGGCACGATCGGCCACCCGATGGGCATCCAGGCCGGCGCGACGGCCAACCGGGTGGCCCTGGAGGCGATGGTCCTGGCCCGCAACGAGGGCCACGACATCTGGCAGGAGGGGCCGCGCATCCTCGCCGATGCGGCCCGCTGGTGCCGGCCCCTCCAGGCGGCCCTGGACACCTGGGGTGACGTCACCTTCGACTACACGAGCACGGACACGCCCGATTACGTGCCGACCCCGACGCCGGCCTGAGGAGTCCCGCCATGCGCCTGACCCAGGGGACGTTCTCGTTCCTGCCCGACCTCAGCGACACCCAGATCCGTGACCAGATCCAGTACTGCCTGGACCAGGGCTGGGCCCTGTCCATCGAGCACACCGACGATCCGCACCCGCGCAACACGTACTGGGAGATGTTCGGCAACCCGATGTTCGATCTGCACGACGCAGCCGGCGTGATGGCTGAGCTCGCCAGCGCGCGGGCCAGCCTTGCGGGTCGCTACATCAAGGTCAACGCCTTCGACGCCACCCATGGCGTCGAATCGCTGCGCCTCTCGTTCATCACCGATCGGCCTGAGGTGGAGCCGGGCTTCGGGCTGGTCCGCTCCGAGGGCGAGGGCCGGCACATCCGCTACACCATCCACAGCTACGCTACCGAACGGCCGCCTGGCGAGCGGTACGGGGCATGACCGTGGCCGACCTCGTGGACGCCGACATCGATGCGCTGCTGCGGACCTTCGACGAGGAGCTCATCGGACTGGTCCCGGTCAAGACGCGTATCCGCGAGATCGCCGCGCTGCTGACCGTGGAGCGCCTCCGGGCCGAGGCCGGCCTGTCATCGGGCCCGCCGTCGTTGCACATGAGCTTCACCGGCAATCCGGGCACGGGCAAGACCACGGTCGCGAGGCGAATGGCCGAGATCCTGCACACGCTCGGGTATGTCCGCAAGGGCCACCTCGTGGCAGTCACCCGCGACGACCTCGTCGGCCAGTTCATCGGGCATACCGCGCCAAAGACCAAGGAGGTCCTCAAGCGCGCGATGGGCGGCGTGCTGTTCATCGACGAGGCGTATTTCCTGTACCGACCCGAGAACGAGCGCGACTACGGTCAGGAGGCCATCGAGATCCTGCTCCAGGTGATGGAGGACCACCGCGACGACCTGGTCGTGATCGTGGCCGGGTACAAGGACCGCATGGACCGGTTCTTCCAGAGCAATCCCGGTCTGCGCTCGCGGATCGCCCATCACGTGGACTTCCCGGACTACGAGCCCGACGAGCTGCGCGCGATCGCCGGACTGATGCTCGATCAGATGCACTACCGCCTGGCGCCGGATGCGGAGGCGGCCCTCGTGGAGTACATCGATCGGCGCCGCGCGCGCCCGGGCTTCGCCAATGCCCGGTCGATTCGGAACGCCCTCGATCGCGTCCGGCTGCGCCAGGCGAACCGGTTGTTCGAGCGTCGTGCCGGGCCGCTCACGCGCGACGACCTGATGACCATCGACGCGGCGGACATCCGGGCCAGCCGGGTCTTCGAGGCCGATCCGCCGGAGGACCCGCGATGAGCGAGACCGCCGTGACCCTGACCGAGTTCATCATCGGCGAGCAGCGCAAGATCCCCCACGCGACGGGTGGTCTGACCGCCCTCGTCAACGACATCCGGCTGGCCTGCAAGCGGATCGGCAACGCGGTGGGCAAGGGTGCCCTCGCGGACCTCTCGGGCAAGGCCGACACGATCAACATCCAGGGCGAGCAGCAGGCCAAACTGGACATCGTGGCCAACGACATGTTCGTGGGCACGACGCAATGGGGCGGCTCACTGGCGGGCATCGTGTCCGAGGAGCTCGACGACGTGTACGTCATCCCCGAGACCTTCGCCCGGGGCGGCTATCTGCTGGCCATCGATCCCCTCGACGGGTCGTCGAACATCGACGTCAACGTATCCGTCGGCTCGATCTTCTCCGTGCTCAGCGATCCCGACCCGGCGGCGCCGGTAGGTCCCGGGGCCTTCCTGCAGGCCGGACGCGAGCAGGTCTGTGCGGGCTACGCGATCTACGGTCCGACCACGATGCTCGTGCTCTCGTTCGGCCGGGGCGTCCAGGGCTTCACCCTCGATCGCGAGATCGGCGAGTTCATCCTGACCCACCAGGATCTGCGCATCCCGAGCGCAACCAGCGAGTTCGCCATCAACGCCTCCAATTCGCGCTTCTGGGAGCCCGCCGTGGGGCGGTATGTGGATGAGTGCCTGGCCGGCCGGACAGGCCCGCGGGGCAAGGATTTCACCATGCGCTGGGTGGCCTCGCTGGTCGCCGAGGCGCACCGCATCCTGCTCCGCGGGGGCGTCTTCCTGTATCCCCGCGACGAGCGCACCAGCGGTCGGGCCGGGAAACTGCGCTGGCTGTACGAGGCCAACCCGATCGCCTTCCTGGTGGAGCAGGCCGGGGGCCGAGCGAGCACGGGCGACGGACCGATCCTGGAGCTCGTGCCGACCTCGATCCATCAGCGGACGGGCCTCGTCTTCGGCTCGGCCGACGAGGTCGAGCGCATCGAGCGCTACCACCGCGACCACAACGTCCGGCCATTCGTGGCTCCCCTGTTCAACGCGCGCGGGCTGTTCCGCGACGCCGGCTAGCGGAGGCCCGCAGGATGTCCACGCTCCATCCGATCATCGCCGTCACCGGGTCGTCGGGGGCCGGCACGACCTCAGTCTCGCGGATCTTCCAGCAGATCTTCCGACGCGAGCACATCGAGGCCGCGTTCGTGGAGGGTGACGCCTTCCATCGCTACGACCGGGCCGAGATGGCCGAACGCATCGCCGCCGAGGCCCAGGCCGACAACCACGCATTCAGCCACTTCGGGCCGACGGCAAACCTGTTCAGCGAGCTCGAGGACCTCTTCCGGGGCTACGCGACGGAGGGTGTCGGGCGCTCCCGGACATACCTGCACGACGAGGCGGAGGCCACGCCCCACGGCCAGGCGCCGGGCACGTTCACGCCGTGGGTGGACCTGGGTGCGGGCACGGACCTGCTGTTCTACGAGGGCCTGCATGGCGCGATCGTCAACGACGACGTCAACGTGGCCCAGTACCCGGACCTGCTCATCGGGGTCACCCCGGTCATCAACCTCGAGTGGATCCAGAAGATCCATCGCGACAAGGCCACGCGCGGCTACTCCACGGAGGCCGTGACCGACACCATCCTGCGGCGGATGCCCGACTACGTGCATCACATCACGCCGCAGTTCACGCGGACGCACATCAACTTCCAGCGCGTGCCCGTCGTGGACACCTCGAATCCGTTCATCGCGCGGTTCATCCCGACCCTCGATGAAAGCTTCGTGGTTGTCCGCTTCCGGGATTCGAGGGGCATCGACTTCCCGTACCTGCTCTCGATGATCCACGACTCGTTCATGAGCCGGCCGAACACGCTCGTCTGTCCGGGCGGCAAGATGGACCTCGCGATGCAGCTCATCTTCACGCCGCTCATCTGGCGCCTCGTGGAGCAGCGCCGGACCGCGGCTGGCCGCGGGTAGGGTCCGCGCCCGCGGGTAGCGGCCGCTCTCCGGCGGGTCGCCGCTCGGGCTCCCGCCGGGACCGGTATCGTGCGGCCATGCTGCTCGTGTATGGCCCGCGCTCCACGGACTACGACTTCGGGCCCGGCCACCCGCTCACGCCCCGACGCTTTGGCCCCGGCATCGACCTGCTTCGCGCGGTCGGTGCCGAACCTGCGCTTGCTCCGGAACCGGCCACGGACGAGGAGTTGCGCTGGTGTCACGAGCGGCGCTATATCGAGGCCGTCCGTCGAACCTCGACCGCACCGTATGGACCCTCAGCGGCGGGCATCGGCGAGGGCGGCGACGACCCGCCGTTCGCGGGCATGCACGAGGCCTCGGCGGCGGTCGCGGGCGGCTCCATCCGGGCGATGGAGGCGATCCTGCGCGGTGACGTCGAGCATGCCTATCACCCGGGCGGAGGCCTGCACCACGCGATGGCCGATCGGGCATCGGGCTTTTGCATCTACAACGACCCGGCGCTGGCCATCGCCCGAGCGCGGCGGGACGGGCTGCGTGTCATGTATATCGATCTCGACGTCCATCACGGCGACGGCGTCCAGGCGCTCCACTGGACGGACTCCGGGGTGATGACCTTCAGCATCCACGAGAGCGGTCGGACGCTCTTCCCCGGCAGCGGCTTCGCCGACGAGGTGGGGGAGGGGAGCGCGGCCGGCACCAGCGTCAACGTCGCGCTGCCCGCCGGCACGGGCGAAGCGGCCTGGCTGGACGCGCTGCGGACCCTGCTCCCGGAACTCGCGGCCACATTCGGGCCGGACGTCATCGTCAGCCAGCACGGTGCCGACTCGCACGCCTGGGATCCGCTGGCGAACCTGGCCATCACGACCACGGCCCACGGCGCGGCCGCTCGACTGGTCGACTGCCTCGCCCATCGACACGCCGGCGGTCGATGGCTGGCGACCGGCGGCGGCGGCTACGACGCATACCGGGTCGTGCCGCGGACGTGGGCCCTGATCTGGCTCGCCGGGGCGCACCGCGAGGTGCCGCGGGAGACGCCGCTCGCCTGGCGGGAGCGCTGGGCCGCCGAGGCGGCACGGTACGGGCAGGCGGCGCTCCCCGCGACGTTCGACGACTCGCCCGATGCCGGTGAGGTGCTGGATCCGCGGACCCAGGATCGCGCCCGGGCCGTCGCAGCGGAAGTCCGGGCCGCACTCGTGCCGCGGCTCGTCCGCGAGGCAACCGATCGTGGATGGTGGGAGCCTCGAGTGAGCGTCGGCCTGGCCCGGGCGGACGACCGTCCGGCCACCGCCGACGCCTCCTCGGCCACGACCGCATCACATGAAGACGCGACACCGACCGTCGTCAGCGCACTCGATCGTGCGACGTGGGATGGCCTGAGACTCGTGCCCCGGGTGGTCGCGCCTTTCGACCCTGTGCTCGCCCACGGCATCGTCGCGAACGCCATCGAGGCGGGCGCCACCGTCAGCGCGGCCGTCGTCGACGGCTCCCTCGTCATCGGCCTCGTGCTGCGGCTCGGAGCAGATCTGCTGGCCGTCGGCGTCGCTCCGGCCTGGCGGCGGCAGGGACTCGCCAGCGCGCTCGTCGGATCGCTCGGCGATGGACACCTGGCCATCGAGTGGACGGTCGCCGAGCGTGACGTCATCGAGCCCCTCGATGTCGCCGACCGGCGCGACGTCGCCCGCCGACTTGCCGATCGATGGGCACGCCGCTCGCCCCTGCCGAGCGCGACATGACCGCCGGCGAGCATGGCCGGGCGCCGGCCAGCGACCTCGTGGACGTGCGACTGCTCGACGCCATCGAGGTCGGCGGTTGTGCCATGTGCGCCGTCCGGACGCGATCCGAGCGGGCGACCCTGGACACGATCATCGCGGAGCGCGTGCTCGATCTCGGCTTCCGCGCCGGCCTCGAGCGGGACCACGCGTTCTGCCGTCGGCATGCTGGCGAGCTGATCGAGGCCGACCGGCG
>JANOTJ010000291.1:0-2264 GCA_031416295.1 Chloroflexota bacterium | reverse complement strand
GTGGATCGATGACCACCGCGACGCCAGCCGCCTCATCGGCGATGAGCGTGCTGAGATGGCCCAGGCCCTCGATCGCGAATTGCTGCAGACGCATCGACTCAGGCTACACCGCTACACGGCGGGAGTGCCACGGGAGCGCCGATCAGCGCACCCGACGATACGTGCTCTCGGACCGGCGGGCGATCCGAACGACCAGCACCTCCGAGACCTCCTCCCGAATGTCATAGACGACGCGCAGGTCGCCCACCCGAAACCGTGGCAGCCGTGTCCCCACCACGAGCGCGGAGCCGGGCGGTCTCGGGTCCGACCCAAGGGCGAGCACCGGCCGATGTAGCCGGGCTACGACATCGGGCGGGAGCCTGGCCAGTTCGCGCTGTGCGGCAGGGAGGATCCGGACTCGATACCGCGGTTCACGCACGCCCACTGCCGTAGCGCTCGCGTGTCTCGGCCGCACGGGCCGCAAAGAAACCGGCGGCATCCACGGCGCCCCCGTCGCGCTCGTACTCGGCGATCGCGACCTCTGCAGCCGCGCGGTCCTCCTGGTCCTCGAGGCGCTCCAACCACTGCTCGAGCGCCTCCTCGACGATCCCGCGGACCGTCCGGTCCAACCGTGCGGCCTCCACCTTGACCGCGCGATAGAGCGCCTCGTCCCCGATGTCCAGCGTCACTTTCATGTCGACCATATTACCAGCAACCCAGCAACATCGCTCACCCACATCGACGCCAGCGGCTTGACAAGGTAGCTTCCAGAAGCTACGTTGCCGGCATGCGAGCTGTTGGACTGAAGATCCTGAAGAACCGGCTGAGCGAGTACGTTCGACTCGCGGCGTCGGGCGAGACCGTGCTCGTAACTGACCGCGAACGCGTGGTCGCGGAGTTGGTCCCTCCCCGGGAGGGTCGCGCAACGCTGACCCAGGACGCATTGCTGGCCGACGCCGTCCGTCATGGATGGCTGACGCCAGCCATCGGGGCGCCCGACGGATCGGTGCCCCGGCGACCGGTCGCACCGCTCGATCGCCTCCTCGCCGAGCTCGAGCGGGACCGCGCCGATCCGTGATCTACGTCGACAGCTCGATCATCCTCGCCCAGCTGCTGGCCGAGGATCGATTCCCGGAGCCGGCGTTCTGGCAAGGAGGCCCGTTCGTCTCCAGCCGCCTGCTCGAATACGAAGTCTGGAACCGCATCAACGCCCGAGGGCTGGGTACGAGTCATGCCGACGACGTGCGCCTCCTCCTCGGCCGGCTCGCGTTCCTCGAACTCGTGCCGTTTGTCCTCGGGCGAGCCATGGAGCCCTTCCCAACGCCCGTCCGAACGCTTCATGCTCTCCACCTGGCGTCGATCGAATGGCTGCGTGGCCTCGGGCAGCGCCCCATGCTCGCCACCTACGACCGCCGCCTGGCGGACGCGGCCACCTCCCTCGACGTCCCGCTGATCGCGCTCTGAGCGCAACCAACCGACCTGTCGGTGGGGAGCGCTGGCAACCGCGGCCTTGCTCCACGTCGACGCCCAAACCATCCGGGCCCGGACCCTATTGGCTGTCGATTTCCCGCGTACGCTGGAATGAACCTTCCGGGCGCAAGGCGATCCCACGGCCGCTCACAGCGCCGACTGGCCGAGGAACGCGACAGCGGCGCCCGATCGGAGCGCCACCTCGAAGAGCCGCCGGTCGGCCGTGATCAGCGTCCCGCCGGTTCGCCGTGCACACACAATGTAGCCTGCGTCCGGCACTCGCAACCCAAGGTCGAGCGCCGTCTCGGCGGCGGCGGACGCGAAGTCGTGGGAGTCCACCCGGTCCAGGCGAAACGCATCGAGCGACCGCACCAATGGCCCGACCATCGACGGGTCCAGGCGATCCACCCGGGCGGCCACGACGAGCGCCGACGCGACCTCCATCGGAAAGTGCGGTGGCTGGCGGGGTTCGAGCCGACCGGCCTGGATCCGATCGCGCACGGCCAGGGCCGGCTCCCGATCCGGCTCGTCGACGAGCAGCCAGCGGAGCACGACGCTGGCATCAACCACGACCACGCTCATCGCTTCGGTCGTCGGCCCAGCCTGCCGGAAGTGGGCCGTCTCGCCGGTTCGGCGCCCGGCAGTGGCAGCGCGCCAGCGGCTCCGAACTCCGCGCGGACGGCGTCGAGAATCGCGTCCGCCGTGTCTGATGGGCCGGAGGGCGGCCGGCCCCGGGCGGCAAGTCGATCCATCAGGGCGGCCGCGTGGCGACGTTGCTCGGCCAATCGTTCCGGAGTCTCCGGCCACGTTGCCGC
>JANOTJ010000290.1:0-2349 GCA_031416295.1 Chloroflexota bacterium | reverse complement strand
CGGCGACATAATTTGGGTGCCGCCGGCCGGCGATTCGTGGAGGAGTATCACTCGGACGCTGCCATGGCCCACCTGTGGGAAGCGATCTATCGCCGGGTATGGAGCGGTGAGGACATCGATCCCCGCACTCATCTGCCAGGTGTGAGTGGGCATGAATAGTCCAGAGAGATGAGCACGAAACGTACAGAGGCCCTCGGGGTGACCCGAGGGCTCTTCCTTTGGGTCGACAACCACAAGGTCCCCCCTGTCAGGCTCGGGCTGCTGAGCTTCGAACCAACGACAGGAGGGACAGATTGCAGTCTGAGGACACCTGGATGGAACTGCACGTGCTCCACCGACATGGCTGGTCGATCGCCGCCCTCGCCCGCGAGTTCGGACTCGACTGGCGGACGGCTCGCCGCTATGCCACCGCCCCGCAACCGCTGACCTATCACCCGCGGGTCCGGCCGGCCGAGCTCTCCGCGGCCTGCCTCGCTCACGTCGAACGGCGGCTGGCCGCCTGCCCCGACCTGCGCGCGACGGTCCTCCACCGCGAGCTCCGGGAGGGATACGGCTATACCAGCTCGTACACCAGCCTGCGCCGGCGGGTGGTCGAGCTCCGACCGCGCCAGAGCGCCGAGCCCGAGATCCGGTTCGAGACCGGACCCGGGATCCAGACCCAGGGCGACTGGACCGACTGCGGAGTCTGGCCGCTCGGCGACGGCAGCGCCGCCCTGTACGGGTTCGTGGCCATCCTCGGCTATTCGCGCATGCTCGGGGTCCGCTTCGCGACCGACAAGACGCGGCCCACGACCCTGCGCGCGATCGTCCGCTGCGTCGACGACCTGGGCGGCGCGAGCGCCGAGTTCCTGACCGACAGGGATACGGCCCTGATGTCGGGCAGCCGGGCCGACGGCAGCCCCATCTATGCCCCCGCCTGGGTCGACACCGCCGCGCTGCTCGGCACCCGGCCGCGGGCCTGTCGACCGTACCGGGCCAAGACCAAGGGCAAGGTCGAACGGGTCATCCGCGAGGTCAAGGAGGACTTCCTCGCGTGGCTGACCGGCCAGGTCTTCCCCGAGCGGCCGACGCTCGCCTGGTACGACGCCATGGCGCGGCGTTGGGCGACCGAGGTCGTGGCCACGCGGCGGCATCGGACGACGAAGCGGATCGTCGGCGAGGCATGGGCCGAGGAACACGGGCTCCTGACCCCGGTCAGCCGCCGGCTGCTGGCGAGCCCGTCGAGAAGCGAGGGCGCCGTTGCGGTCTTCACCATCGGGCTCACGCGGGCACCAGTTCCACCGTCCGGCGCTCCCGAGCGGCCGTCAGGAGCGCATCGGCGAGCACGACCGCCCAGCGGCCGTCCGCGGCGCCCACGAGCGGGCGACCGCCGTCGCGGACGACGCGCACGAAGGCCGCGAGCTCGGCGGCGAGCGGCTCGCCTGTCGCGACCGGCAGGTCGACCAGATCGCCCTCGAAGGTCGGCGCGTAGCCGCCGATCAGGCCAGGGTTCGTCGTATCCGTAGCGCGCGTGAACGTCAGCCGTTGGGTCAGGTAGTCGAGCTCGAACATCCCCTCCTCACCGACCACGGTCAGCGTCCGGCGCTTGGCCGGCGTCAGCCAGTCCACGTCGAGCATCCCCACGGTCCCGCTCGGGAACGACAGCAACCCGAACAGGAGATCCTCGTGGTCCGCGTGGATCCGCTTGGCAGTCTCGGCCGACACTCGGGCCGGTCGTTCGCCGGCGATCGCGCACAGGATGTCGACGTCGTGCGTGGCGAGATCGACCGTCACCCCGACGTCGCGGATGCGTGCCGGGAACGGGCCCGCCCGCCGCGAGGTGATCGCGTAGACCGTCGATAGCCAACCGGCCTCCAGCAGACGTTCCAGCTCGAGGACGGCGGGATTGAATCGCTCGATGTGGCCGACCTGGACGGGTGGCGCACCGGCGCCTGAAGCCACGGCCACGATCGCGTCGGCTTCGGCGGGTGTTGCCGCCATCGGCTTCTCGACGAGAACCGCGATCCCGCGCTCGATCGCCGAGAGGGTGAGCGCCAGGTGACTCGTCGTCGGGGTGGCGATGACCACGGCGTCGAGGTCTGCCTCGGCCAGCATCGTCATCGGCTCCGCGAACGATCGGGCACCTGATGTGGCGGTCGCGGCGGCCAGCGCGGAGGCATCCAGATCGGTGATCGCCGCCAGCCGAGCCCCGGGCAGACCGCTCAGGACGCGCAGGTGGTTCCGGCCCATCGCGCCCAGACCGACGAGGCCCACCCGGACCGGGCGATCGCCGCCGACCGGCCGCCAGCGCGCGGCCGCGGCATCCGATTCGCCCGCCTCCTGACCGTCGGTCACGACCCGGCGACCACG
>JANOTJ010000289.1:0-4485 GCA_031416295.1 Chloroflexota bacterium | reverse complement strand
TCGACCCTGCGCGTCCACGGACACGTTGGCCTTGGCGAAGATGTTGGGTCCGGGCCCAACCGGGCTGCGGCTGGTCTTGACGGCCCAGCTCTCGCCAGACCATGTGACCTTGTCCGGGTAGCCGGGCTTGCCGGCGGCGAGCGCCGTCGACGCGGTCGAGAGGACGAGCAGGACGGCCGCAGCGGCCGTAAACCAGCGACGATGACCGGCGTGGTGACGGTTCTGACGCATCAACGGGCTCTCCACGGTGGGTTCGGCTCGCCAGTCTGCCAGACCCCGTGGTGCATCGGGACACCACGCTTCGTTCTGCCCTCGCCGGGAGTAACTTCCATGCCGTTGATCAAGATCGATCGTCGACGTCCTTGGCGAAGACGTTAGGGACTGCCACGAAACGAGGCTCCTCATTCCTCGGGGAGCATGAGACGGGGTAGGTATGGCGCGTTGGCCAGGGATACTCCACAGGGGTATTGACAGAAGGGTTGACAGCGAGGCGATCGGAGGGTAGATTCGTCGCCTACAGGGCTTGTCAAGACTTGACAGGCCCAAAGCCATGTTCGGGACCGTGCGGGCGGCAGCCGGACGCGTAACCAGACGGCGCGACCCCTGGCCAGGGCGGCGCGAAGGAGCAGCGGTTTGTCGGTCGGCGTCACTGCCGAAGTCAAGAACAAGCTGGCGGTCGTCGATGTGGTCGGCGAGACGGTCAGCCTCAAGAAGGCGGGCACCACCTACAAGGGTCTGTGCCCGTTCCACGGTGAGAAGACACCCTCGTTCGTGGTCACGCCCGGCCGGGAGAGCTGGCACTGCTTCGGCTGCGGCCTCGGCGGCGACATCTTCAGTTTCGTCATGCAGCGTGACAGCGCGACGTTCCCGGAGGCGCTGCGCACCCTTGCCGCCAAGGCCGGCGTGGAGATCGACGAGCGAACCAAGCGCGAGGACGCCCGTCGAGCGCGACTGCGCCAGGTCCTGGATACCTCGATCGCCTTCTATCACGCGGTCCTGACCGGCTCGAAGACCGGCGAGTCTGCCCTCGCCTACCTCAAGGGTCGGGGCTTCACGGACGAGACGATCGCCACGTTCCAGATCGGCTGGGCGCCCGCCGGCTGGGACCAGATGGCCCGCCAGCTCCAGGCCAAGCGGGATATCCGCGGCGAGGAGCTCGTGGAGGTAGGGCTCGCCAGTCCGAGCCAGCGCGGCCGCGGCGTGATCGACAAGTTCCGGGCTCGGGTCATCTTTCCGATCCGGGACCAGAACGGCCACGCGGTAGGCCTCGGCGGGCGCCTCCTGGAAGGGGAGGGGCCCAAGTACCTGAACTCTCCGGCGACGCCGCTCTTCGACAAGAGCCGCACGCTCTATCTCATCGATCGGGCCAAGGGGCCCATCCGACGCTCCGGCCAGGCGATCATCGTCGAGGGCTACACGGACGCGTTGATGGCCCACCAGGCGGGCTTCGAGAACGTGGTCGCGAGCCTTGGGACCGCGTTGACCCCCAACCAGATCGGCCTGCTGACCCGCTACGCGAACCGGATCGCCCTGGCCTACGACGTGGATGCGGCGGGCGAGAAGGCGGGCACGCTCGGGGTGACCGCCCTGGCCGGCCTCATCGGCCAGCTCCAGGGCGACGAGTCGGGCGTCAAGCTCGAGGACGTGCGGGTCGTGCGCCTGCCCGACGGCAAGGATCCCGACGAGGTCGTGCGCGAATCGCCGGCTGCCTGGGAGAGCGCCATCTCCGGCGCCAAGCCGCTCGTCGAATACCTCATCGACCATCACGCGCGTCGCTTCGATCTCAAGCAGAGCACGGGGCGCATCGGGTTCGTGGAGGCCGTGATGCCCGCCCTGCGGGATATCGCCGATCCGCTTCGCCGTGACGAGGCGCTCCAGCAGGTCCGCACGGTGTCCGGCGTGGAGGAGCGAGTCCTGCGCCAGGTCCTGGACCGTCGGATCGCCGCGGCCGGTGGGGTGGGCGGGAACACGGGCCAGGGCGGCCAGCATCGCTACGGCGGTGGTGAGGCCGCCACGAGGATCACCGCGGATGCCGTCCTGCATGCCCCGGACGCGCTGCCGATCGCGGACATCCTGCGCGCGGTGACACCCGTGGAGGCCGAACTGCTGCGCCTGCTCCTGCTCCTGCCCGATCACCAGCTGCGGGTCGCCGAAGAGCTCGGTCCGGACCAGTTGCCGAGCACCCTCGCGCGCGAGCTGTACCGGGCCATCGTCCTTCAGCGAGCCTCGGACGATCAGGGCGTCCACCCGCCGTTCGATGGCGTGGCGTTGCTCGCCGGACTCGACGACGAGACGGCCTCGCTCGCCCGAGCGCTGTACGCGAAGGGCGGGCCGGACCCGCGCGGACTCGATGCGCGTCACCTGGCCTACGAGGTCACGCGCCTGCTCCTCGAACTGGAGGACGACCAGCTGCGCGAGCGCGGCGACTACAACGAAGCCGCGACCGCGGAAGCGGAACGCGACGACGACACCACCGCCATCGAGCGCCTGTTGCTCGAGCGGCGCGACATCAACGACAAGCGTCGATCGCTCGATCGACGCCGAGAAGACACCCGATTGCTCGCTCGGCCGATCGCGGCCGGACGACGCTGACCCCTTAAAGAGGAGACACCGATGCCCGTCGATCCGCTCGACAAGCAACTCGTGGAGGCCGTCCTTTCGCGACCCCGTCGCGGCAAGGCCGACATGGAGGAAGCCAAGCTCGCCGGCCTGCGCCCGGAACGTGGCCGAGCCACGGCTGTCGCCGTGGCCGACGACGACGATGACGACGACCTCGGCCCAGGCGCGGCCGGTCGGGATGGCGCCGACGTGGGCCTCGAGGTCGTTGGCGAGGACGGGGCTGCGGAGCCGGTGGCCAAGCTGCCGGCCGACGCGCCGGCCAAACTCGACCCCAAGGAGGTCGAGGAGCCCACGCCCGAGGACCTCGAGGCCATCAGCGCCGACATGATCGGCATCGATGACCCGGTCCGGATGTACCTCAAGGAGATCGGCAAGGTCGCCCTGCTGACCGCCGAGGAAGAGGTCGTCCTGGCCAAGGCCATCGAGCTCGGGGAGCAGCTCGTGGAGGAGCCCTGGAAGGGCCTCGTCTCGCTCCACGAATGGACTCTCCACGACACCGAGCGCAAGACCCGGACCCAGAAGCCGCAGCATCGCCTGCCGTTCGGGGAGGAGGCACACGCCTTCGTGCGTCGGGCCATCTCCGACGACGGCGCCGCGGACCTGCTCCTGCACTCGCCCGATTTCCATCTCGTGAAGGCCGGCAAGGACGCCCTGTCCGATGGCACCAAGGAGCTGCTCAAGGAGGCCAAGAAGCTCGTCGCGGGCTACAACGAGTCGCGCTCGGTCGATGCGTTCATCACCCTTCTCGACTGGTCGTTCCTGGCCGTCCACAACGGCGACCTCGATTCGCGCGACAACGTCGGGCTGCGGGCGATCTATGACTTTGCGCGCGAGGACATCGCGTATCCGGCGCTCGAGCGCTGGATCGTGGCCACGAATGACGCGGACCTGCTCAAGCGCATGGGCTTCGACCCCGAGATCCCGCTCGCGACCAAGCTTCGTGACCGCAAGGGCACGATCGTCGAGATCGGCCGAGACGCGCGTGAGCAGCTGACCTCGGCCAACCTGCGCCTCGTCGTGTCCATCGCGAAGAAGTACATCGGGCGCGGCATGTCCTTCCTGGACCTGATCCAGGAAGGCAACATCGGGCTCATCCGGGCGGTCGAGAAGTTCGACTACGAGAAGGGCTTCAAGTTCTCCACGTACGCCACGTGGTGGATCCGCCAGGCCATCACCCGGGCCATCGCGGACCAGGCGCGGACGATCCGCATCCCGGTCCACATGGTCGAGACCATCAACCGGCTCATCCGGGTCTCGCGAGGCTTGCTCCAGGAGCTCGGACGCGAACCGACGGTCGAGGAGATCGCCGAGGCGATGTCCAAGGGCCAGGAGGTCCAGGTCACGCCCGAAAAGGTCCGCGAGATCATCAAGGTCTCGCAGGAGCCGGTCTCGCTGGAAACCCCGATCGGTGAGGAGGAGGACTCGCACCTTGGTGACTTCATCGAGGACCGGGGCGCGCTGGCTCCGGCCGAGGCGGCGTCGCACCAGCTCCTCAAGGAGCAGGTCGAGGCGGTCCTGGACTCGCTGACCGGTCGCGAGCGACGCGTGCTGCAGCTCCGGTTCGGCCTGGAGGACGGTCGGGCGCGGACCCTGGAGGAGGTCGGCAAGGAGTTCAACGTGACTCGCGAGCGGATCCGCCAGATCGAGGCGAAGGCGCTCCGCAAGCTCCGCCACCCGTCCCGCTCGCGCAAGCTCAAGGACTACCTGGAGTAAGCCACGGGCGCGGCGGGCGCGCGGGCGCGGCGGGCGCGGAGGCGCGGCGCGTGGGCTCAGATGGGCGGGTCGCCGGGGTCAGCACCGGTGGCGATGGGAAGACCGCTTTGGGTCCAGTCGCTGTACGAGCCGACATACAGGATCGGGTCCGGG
>JANOTJ010000288.1:0-1653 GCA_031416295.1 Chloroflexota bacterium | reverse complement strand
ACTCATCGCCCTCCCCCAGGTGGAGCAGGCGATGGCGTGGCTCGTCTCGAACGGGCCCCTCATCACCGATCCGCCAATCCCCAACTGGATCCTTCGACGCCTCGTCGAGGCTCGCCGCGTCATGCGGCTCCGCCGGTCGCTCTACTTGGTTCCCTCAACGGAAGCGCGCCTGATGGGCGTTGGGCCGACTGTAAATGCGCTCGATCCAGAGGGCTACGTCAGTGGTCTGGCTGCCTTGGCGCTTCACGGGCTTACCGATCAGGACATCGCTGATTGGTGGTCGATCTCGCCCCGTCGGCAGTCGGACGTTCGCTACGGCCGCATCGATGTCCATTTCATCTGCTCCCCCGATCGTGCCCGATCAGGGGAGCGTGTCGTCGTGTCGCAAGCCGGCGAAACGATCACGGTTGCAACGCCGTCTCAGGCCATTCTCGATGTCCTCCGCTTCATGCCAGATCGGATCAACTGGCTGGCAATCGCACGAATGCTGGCCGAGGCGCTCGCGCAACGAGCAACGACACCGAACGAACTGACAACGATGCTCCTCAAGGATCGGGCGCCGTCCGCCGCCGTGGCGCGACGACTCGGTTTTCTGCTTGAGGCGGTCGGTGCGACGGCGCCTGATCCGCTTCTCGCCATCAGCCGCCGAACCCACGATGTGACGGCAATCCCAGGCGCGAAGGCTCACGTCGAGCGGTGGCGCCTGATCAGTCCCGTGTCGGAACAGGACATCCAGCGGGGCATCCAAGGATGAGCACGCCCAAACGTCCGAGCGTCACGGCACGCCAGGCGGTCAAGGCGCTCGCCGACACCAGCGGCATACCACTCGACGATGTCGACCGGGCGATCGTCCTGGGTCAGATCGCCGAGTTCCTGGCCGCGTCTCCAAAGGTTGGCGGCCGGGTGGCATTCAAGGGCGGCACAGTCATGACCCTTGTCGAGTCGAGTCCGCGACTCTCCCGAGACCTCGACAGTTCGCTCGTTGTGCACACCGCTCGCCGGGTCACCATCGAGGAGGTCGAGGCCGCCCTGACCACTACCGAAGCGCGCCGGATCGTTCGGCACGTGGACAGAAAGGGAGCGACATTCGGTTCCTCGCAGTTGCGGATCCCGGTCATCGTCTGCCACCCCAAGTCCGGTGTCGGAGATATCCAGGTCTCCTTTTCGGTGAACTGGAGCGAGCCGATCCTTCTCGAGCCGGTCCTCGAAGACGTGATCATCGATGGGCATAGGGTCAGGCTGCGGGTGATGGCGCGCCCGGAACGCGTCGCCGAAAAGGTGCGGACCTTCCTGAACCGAGGCGAGGCGCGCGACGTGTTCGACCTCTACATCTACGCGACGAAATGGCTCACTGCCGCGAACTGGGGCCAAATCCCCGACCTCATCGCCAAGAAACTGTTGGCCGACCCCAAGGCGCCGCAGGGAGGTCAGGCTCGCGTCGTGTTCGACGACAACGCAGCGATCCGGGCTGCCGGCTGGGACGCCAAGAGCAACCCCCTCCGATTGTTGAACGCCACGATCCCGCCTTGGACGGAGATCGAGCCGGCGCTGAAGAAGTACCGCGCCCGCCTCCCATGATCGATTTGGGCCGCGTAACACCGCTTGCCGGGCACCCTTGACCTTTCACTAGGTTCAACGTGTAGGTTCGCGTCA
>JANOTJ010000287.1:0-14289 GCA_031416295.1 Chloroflexota bacterium | reverse complement strand
CTTGAAGCGCGACTGCGTGTGCTGGGCACCAAAGAAGTGGCCACCCGGACCCACCTCGCGGATCGCGTCCATGGCCAGGGTGTCCTCATCCACGACGACCGGGTCCAGGAACGCCTCGACCATGCCCAGCAGGTCCGCGTCCAGGATCACCTTCTCGAAGCCGGCGTGGAGGCCGCCCTCCATCCAGCCCGCGCCATGCATGAGCAGGTTGACCCCGCCCATGATCGCGCCCCACAGGCTGAACACGCTCTCGTACGCGGCCTGGGCATCCACGGCGTTCGCCGCCGACACGTTGGACGATCGATACGGCAGCGCGTAGCGACGCGCCAGCTGACCGCCGATCATCGCGGTGCGCATGTACTCCGGGGTTCCGAAGGCGGGTGCCCCGGACTGCATGTCCACGTTGCTCGTGAACCCCCCGTAGACGACCGGCGATCCCGGCCGGACCACCTGGGTCAACGTGATCCCGGCCAGGGCCTCCGCGTTCTGCTGGGCCAGCGCACCGGCCAGGGTCACCGGGGCCATGGCGCCGGCGAGCGTGAACGGGGTCATGACGATGACCTGGTTGCGCCGGCTGAACTCCAGGATTCCGTGGAGCATCGGCGTATCCAGGCGGAGTGGCGACGAGGAGTTGATGACCGTGAAGATGGATGGCTCGACATCCAGCGTGGCGTCGTCCACGCCACGAGCGATCCGGACCATCTCCAGGGCATCGATGTTGCGCTGACGACCCAGCGAGTAGGCATGGATCGGCTTGTCCGCCAGGGTCAGCAGGTCGTGGATCGCGTGGAGGTGTCGCACCGAGGCGTGGATGTCCACGGGCTCGACCGGGTAGCCCGCGAAGAAGTGCACGGACGTGAGCATCTGGCAGAGCCGGATGAGGTTCTGGTAGTCGGCGCGATTGCCGACCCGCCGGCCGCCATCCGCGTCATACACGTTGGGCGCACTGGCGACCGAGCCAAACGCCATCGAATCGCCGCCGACCGTGAGGTGATGGGCCGGGTTCGTGGCATGCAGCGTAAAGCTGGACGGCGCCGTCCGAATCCGTTCTTCGACCATCGCCCGATCGAACCGCACGCGCTCCGAACCCTCCTCCACGCGCGCGCCCGCGGCCGCCAACAGCTCCCTGGCCTCGGGGTCCAGGAAGTCCATGCCGATCTCTTCGAGGATGCCCATCGACGCGTCGTGGATCGATTCGAGCTCATCGGCCGACACGACCTCGGTCGGGCGGTAGCGCATCCGGGGCTGCGCCCACGGGCGCTGCTGGGGCAGGGTGTGCCGCTCGTGGCCGGCCCGCCCGCCGGTCCGTCGCCGCTGGAGCGACTGCCCCGCCGGCGAGTCCATGTCCGTCACGTACGCCTCACTTCTCCGAAAGGTCGAACCAGGTCGTCTTCTGCTGGGTGTAGCCGTCGATGGCGGCCATCCCCTTGTCGCGGCCGAACCCGGACTGCTTGTAGCCGCCGAACGGGACCGTGATATCGGAGGCATCGAACGTGTTGACCCAGACCACCCCGGCACGGATGGCCCGCGACAGGCGGTGGGCCTTGTTGACATCGCGCGTCCATAACCCGGCGGCCAGGCCGTAGGGCGTGTCGTTGGCGATGCGCAGCGCGTCGGCCTCATCCTCGAATTCGGTCACCGTGAGAACGGGTCCGAAGATCTCTTCGCGCGCCACGCGCCAGCGGTTGTCCACGCCATCGAGGATGGTCGGCGGGATGAAGTAGCCGCCCGAGTCCTCGCGGACGCGCATCCCCCCGGCGACGACACGGGCGCCCTCTTCCTCACCGAGGCGCACGTAGCCCAGGACCTTGTCCATCTGGCGCTCGTCCACCATGGACCCAAGCTTCGTGGCCGGATCCAGTGGCTCACCGGGCGTGAGCTCGCGGCCGAGCTCGGCGATGCGCCCGACGAGCGCTTCGCGCACGCTCCTGTGGACGATCAGGCGCGATCCGGCGTTGCAGGTCTGGCCGCTGTTGTAGAAGATCCCCCAGCCGATGGCGCTGGCGGCGGCATCGATGTCGCCGACGTCGGCCAGGACGACCTGCGGGCTCTTGCCGCCGAGCTCCAGGGAGATGGCCTTGACGTCGCTCTCACCGACCGCTCGGAGCAGCGACTTGCCGACCTCCGTGGAGCCCGTGAACGCGATCTTGTCCACTCCCTGGTGGCGGGCCAGGGCCGCGCCGATGACCGCACCGGGACCGGTCACGACGTTCAGGACCCCGTCCGGCAGGCCGGCCTCGCTCGCGAGCTCGGCCAGGCGCAGGGCCGACAGCGGCGACTGCGAGGCGGGCTTCAGGACCACGGAGTTCCCGGTCGCGAGCGCCGCACCGAGCTTCCATGCGGTGATGACCAGCGGGTAGTTCCAGGGCACGATGGCCGCGACCACGCCGATCGGCTCGCGGGTCACCAGCGACAGCGCGTCGGGGCCGGTCGGGCCGATCTCGCCGTACAGCTTGTCGATGGTCTCCGCGTACCACTGGATGGTCTTCGCGGCCGAGGGCACATCCACGGCCAGGGTGTCGCGGATGGGCTTGCCCACATCGAGCGACTCGAGAAGTGCCAGCTCCTCCGTGTTGGCACGGATGAGCTCGGCCAGGCGCAGCAGCACGCGCTTGCGATCCGCCGGCGAACGGTCCGCCCAGCGCCGGTCGTCGAAGGCATTGCGCGCCGCCGCGACCGCCCGGTCCACATCCTCCGTGGCGCCCTCGGCCACGCTCGTGATCAGCGAGCCGTCACGCCCCGCGATGTCATCGAAGGTGCGGCCCGAGGCCGCCGCCACGAACCGCCCATCGATGAACAGCTCGTTGCGCGGCGCGATCGCGCTCGCCCGGCCGAGCCAGTCGGCGGCGGTCAGGGTGCTTCTCGGGCTCACGCGGCGTACCTCGCGATCGCGGACTCGTCAAGGGTGATGCCGATACCGGGTGTCGCCGGCACGCGCAGGATGCCGTCGCGGCCGGGCCGGACAGGCTCGGCGAGCATCGCGTCCCGACGTTCCGGCGTCCAGCCCGGGGGGTCGTACGGGAACTCGATGAAGGGACCGCCGCCCACGCCCGCGGCCACGTGCAGGTTGGCCAGCAGGCCGATGCCATTGGTCCACGTGTGGGGGGTGAACCAGCGATTGCGGGCCAGGGCGAGCTCGCCCGCGGTGCGCGTCCGAAGCATGCCCGCGGCCAGCACGACGTCGCCCTGGTAGACGTCGAAGGCGTCGGCATCGAGCGCGGCGAGGATCTCGGGGAACGTCCTGATCATCTCGCCCCCCGCGATGCGTGGGCCGGGCGACCAGGCCCGCAATGCGGCCAGCCCTCGCAGATCCGTGCCGGCAAGTGGCTCCTCCACCCACAGCACCCCGTACTCGGCGAGCTTCGCGACGATCCGTCGGGCATCGGCCGGGCCGAGAGCGGGCGAGGTATCGCCGGCCATCCGCCAGCCCTGGTTGAGATCGACCATGATGGCCATCGTGTCCTCGACGGCGGCCCGCGTCGCTGCTACCGCGGCCAGTCCCTCGTCGAGTCGGCGCGGGTCGATCCGGATCTTGAGGGCCCGGAACCCTTCCTCGCGCAGGCGCAACGCCGACTCGGCGCGCGCCGCCGGGGCCAGCAGCGAACCGCACGAGGCGTAGGCCGGGATGCCGTCGGTGGCGCCGCCGAACAGGGTCGCGACCGGCAGGCCCGCGACCTTGCCCACGATGTCCCAGAGCGCGACCTCCAGGGGCCAGTAGCGGCCGGCGTGGAAGTCGATCGTTTCCAGCACGCGCACGTGCCGGGCGACGGCCAGTGGGTCCTGCCCGAGGAACAGGTGCTCGAAGGCCTCGAATCCGTCCATCGTGTCGCCCGAGCCGATGCCGACCACGCCCTCGTCCGTCTCGACGCGCACGATGGTCGCCGGGAAGCGCGTGCGCGGCACGGGATCCCACGCCGCCGGAAAGGGCGGATCGAGGGGCACGACCATTCGCTGCAGGCGGATCGCGGTGATGCGCATCGAGGGGCAGTATCGCCGACGCGGCTCGATGCGGTACTGTCGGGCGACACCATGAGCACTGCCCGCGATCGCCCGCCCGAGGAGGCGGCCGAGGACACCTCCTTCGCCCGCGGCCTGCGCGTCCTGCTGGCCGTGGCCGACCGTGGCGAGATCCGGGCCGACGAACTCTCGACCCTGCTCGATACGCCCATCTCGACGATCTACCGATACCTCCGGACGCTGACCGAATTCGGCTTCACCGAGCGTCACGAGGCCGGCTACCGGCTCGGTCCGCGGCTGGTCATCGAGAGCGGCGAGACGGTCACCTCGGAGCGCCTCATCCGCGCCGCCGATCCGGTCCTCCACGAACTCGCCGAGGCCACCGGCGAGACGGCGATCATCAGCCGCCGGGTGGGCCTCAGCGCGATGCGCCTGCACCAGGTCGAGTCCAGCCAACCGCTGCGAGTGAGCCTGGACGCCGGCAGCACCTCGCCACTCCATGCGGGAGCGCTGTCCAGGGTCCTGCTGGCCTTCGCGCCCGCGGATGTCGTGGATGCCGTGTGCGAGGCGGGGCTGCCCAGAATCACGCCAACGACGCTCGATGAGGGCCGACTGCGTGCACAGCTGGCGGCCATCGTGATCGCCGGGATCGCCGTCAGCGAAGGCGAATCGATCGAGGGCTCGGTGGCCGTCGCCGCGCCGATCATGCGCGCCGAGGGCATCGTCGCTGCGATCGGCCTGATCGGCCCGGCAAGCCGCTGTGGTCGGCGCTGGCGCACGCGCGCGGAGCGACTGCTGCCGGCCGCCGCACGGGCCATCGCCGCGGCCATCGACGCCGACAGCGAGCGGGGTGCGGGCGCCTGAGCGTTGCATTGGGACTTTCGCATAGCGGGAATGCAACCTCTCGCCATTTGACAATGGCTACTGGATTCGTATCCTCCGAATCTGATGGGCAGCCTGCACGACCTTCGACCGACCTCCCCGAGCTATGCGACCGAGCCCGTCGCGGATGCGTTCGATTGGGCCGACGCCAGCGCGGAGCTGGTCAGCGGTGCGTGGTACCTCGTGGTGTTCCGTTCCGTGCGCCGACTCGACGCCGATGAGACGCGCCTCAACGAGCTCGACGACGCCGCGCACCTGGAGGCCAGTCGGGCGCCGGGCTTCGTCCACTACTTCAAGGGTCCCAAGGCCGACGACGGCACCTGCCTGTCGTTCTGCATCTGGGACAGCCGGGCCCAGGCCCGATCCGGCGCGGGCATGCCTGCCCACCGCGAGGCGGTCATGGTCCTCGACGAGATGTACGCCGCCTACACCCTGGAATTCCTGCGCATGGGCCGGGCACATGCGGGCGCGCCGCTCATCTTCGAGGCGTACGACCGCCTGCCTGCGGCCATCGCGCCTCCAGTGGGCGACGTGCTGGCGTTTCCGCCAGCCGCACTTGGGTTCGATCCCGCGCTCGCCCCGTCCTGACGGCCGTGCCGGCGGCTGACGGTCGTGCCGCGGGCGCGGACCGTCTAGGCCCGGCGGCGCCCGGCGACAAGGGCCAGCACGCCGCCGACCGAGGTCACGCTCAAGATCAGGGCGTGCACGAGGAGGGCCATGGCGAACGCCCGGTCCGTATCGATGCCGAACGCGCCGGCGATACCGACCGCGGTCAACTCGAAGGTCCCGAGGTAGCCCGGACCGGACGGCACGATCGTGGCCAGGGCCACCCCGCTCGAGAGGAGCGCGCCCTGGGCCAGGGAGAGCTCGATCCCGACGGCCTGCCCTGCCGCGAGGAACGTCGCGATGGAGGCGCTCCAGGCGACCGCGCTCAGGGCGAGGGCCAGGCCCAGGGTTCGCGGCCGAGCCGCCACGGCCAACCCCTCACGCAGACGCGCGGCGAGATCCACGAGCCGTGGCCAGCGCGTGGCCAGACCCACGAAGCGATCGGAACCCGGCAGGCGATGAAGGGCGATCGACGCCGCCAGTCCGATGACCAGCACGGCCACGAACCCAGCACCCAGCAACACGGCCGTGGACATGATCCCGCCGACGTTCAGGAGCACGACCGCGATGGCCGCCACGGCGACGACGATGACCGTATCCACGATGCGCTCGACGACGACCGTGCCCAGAACGGTCGTCCGGCTCACGCCTTCGCCCTCGCCCAGGGCGTGGCTGCGCACGAGCTCGCCGAGGCGCGCCGGCAGGACGTTGTTGGCGAGGTAGCCGAGGTACGTGTAGCCCAGGACGCGCCGATAGCTGACCGCTGCGACCGGGGCGAGCAGCGCCTGCCAGCGTCCGGCCCGCGCCGCGACATCGATGAGCACGGTCGACAGCATCACGCCGACCCACCCGAGGCTGGCCGAGCCAAGCACGTTCAGGGCCGCCTCGAGATCGACCGAGCGCAGGAGGAGCCAGACCGCCGCGACGCTGATGACGATGCCCAGCATCGAGCGCAGGATCGTGTTGCGGGTGAGGGTCACCGGCGGTCCGGCGACTTCTGCCGGGCCGTCAACTTCGGGGAGCGGCGAATGCGCAGGCGGTGGAGCATGAACCCGAGCACGACGCCGAGGGTCGAGAGCCCGTACACGACGCTGCGTCGGAACCCGACCGAGCTCGCTTCCTCGAAGTAGCGCGTGGGCACCGCGATCTCGCCGACGCGCCGGCGCATGCCTGCCGCGACGACCTGGGCGATCAGCTCCTGGTCGAACACGAAGTCGTCGCTGTTGGCGTGGTACGGGATGGTCTCAAGCAGCCGGCGGCTATAGGCGCGCAGGCCCGTGTGGTACTCGGACAGGCGCAGACCGAACGCGGCGTTCTCCAGGATCGTCAGGAAGCGGTTGCTGACGTACTTCCAGCGCGGCATGCCGCCGGCCAGCGGATCACCCAGGAAGCGGCTGCCGAGCATCAGGTCGCGCTCGCCGGCAAGGATCGGCTCGATGAGCGCCGGGATCCGGGTGGCGTCGTACTGGTAGTCGGGGTGGAGCATGACCACGACGTCCGCACCCGCCTCCAGGGCCGCGTCGTAGCAGGTCTTCTGGTTGCCGCCGTAGCCCCGGTTCTGGTGGTGGATGATCACGTGCAGCCCGAGTTGACGGGCGATCTGCACGGTCTCATCGCGGGACACGTCGTCGACCAGGATGATCCGCTCGATGCGGTCATGGGGGATGTCGGCGTAGGTTCGCTCCAGCGTCCGTGCCGCGTTATAGGCGGGCATGACGATGACGACGCTGGGCGTGCGTTCGGTCGGGTCCACGCGGCGGAGCGTACCCCAACGCCTGCGTCGGCGACCCGCCAACGTGGACTGGGCACGCCGGCGGCGGGCGGGTCAGTCGTTCACGCTCACGGTCCGCGCAGCGTCACAGGGCACCTCCAGCCGACGCGAGCGTCGGGCGATCGGCGCGGACCGCGCCAAGGCCCATGAGGACCCAGCCGCCCGCGAAGGCGATCATCTCGCCGAGGAACACGATCGAGATGACGGGCTCCCACGGGATGTCGAAGCCGCCGGCGAACAGGAGCACGAGCGGCACGAGCAACAACGCCGACGCGCCGAGCATCGCCGCGCCGGCGCGCGACACGCCACCCGTGCGCCAGCCGGCCAGCGCGAATAGCCCTGAGCCCGCGACCAGCAGGAGCATCCCGGGAGCCAAGAAGTCCCACCCTGACAGGCCTGCGATGAGTGTCCGATCACCAGCGACGCCCATCGCCACGAGACCGACCAGCACGAGCAGACTTCCGACGAAGGGCACCGCGAAGGCGGCCCAGGCGAGGCGCGGATGGGCACGCGCCTGGTACGCACTTAGACCGACGAGGGCCACGAGGATGGCCGCACTCCCGACCAGGACGAAGACCATCGACGGCCAGAAGTCGTCGGTCCCGTCGGCGGCGTTGATGCCCAGGCCGACGATCCACAGGAGCCCGCCCAGGATGGCCGCATAGCCCCCGATACGAAGCGACATGAAGAACCCCTTTCGATGCGCTGAGGCGGCCCCAAGGCCGCGCAGGTGGAGCTGGGCATCCAGGGCGCCGAGCAGCACGTCGGCGACGTCGAAGGGTCCGAGCGGCCGCTCCTCGAGCATGGCCACGAACTCATCGCCGTATCTGGCGCGCCACGCTGCGGGATACCCGCGAAGGAGGAGGCGGATCATCGTGGTGCCTCGCCCAGCCGGCGCAGGCCGAGGTCCGCGAATTCGGCAAGGTCACGCAACTGGGTCGACAGGGCGGTCGCCCCGACGGCCGTCAACCGGTAGGGCCTCCGACGGTCCACCGGGGGCAGGCCCTCGATCAGGCCCCGTTCCTCGAGGCGAGCGAGCGCGGCGTACAGGGTCCCGGGGCCGAGCGGCCGGCCGGTACCGGCCTCCACGTCGGTCATGATCGCGTAGCCGTGCTTGGGGCCCTCACTGAGGCTGACGAGGACGAGCAGGGCTGGTTCGGCGAACCGACCGAGTTCCGGGATCTGGGGTGGCATCGGGCCTCCGACACTGTTGCTTCGATGGACGATATATCGTGAGCAGATATATACGCCGCCCGTGGACCCGTGTCAAGACCCTGCTCGAGGCCAGACCCCGCGCGAGGCCGGACTCCGCGCGAGGGACCCGTGACCGGCCCGTCACGCGTGGTGTGCGACGATGCGCGCTGTCAGCACGTGCCCACAAGGACCCGCCATGTTCGAACGACTCTTCGGCTCCAACGCCGCCGATCCGGCCACTGCCGAGCGCATCCCGCCCGGCCAGTACCGGACCGAGAAGTTCCCGGTCCTGCACTACGGATCGGTCCCGAAGACCGACCTTGCGACCTGGGACTTCAAGGTCTATGGCGAGGTCGATGCGCCGTTCACCCTGACCTGGGAGCAATTCAAGCAGCTCCCGCGCAAGCAGGTCCATACCGACATCCACTGCGTGACCCGCTGGTCCAAGCTCGACACGACGTGGGAAGGCGTGCCCATCCAGGCGATCCTGGAGATGGCTCAGGTGCGCCCGTCGGCCACGCACGTCGTCAGCCACGCCGAGCAGGGCTACACCGCCAACCTGCCGCTCGAGATCCTCGATGACGACGACGTCCTGCTGGCCGATACCTTCGACGGCCAGCCGCTGGAGCTCGAGCACGGCTACCCGCTCCGCCTGTTCGTCCCCAAGAAGTACTTCTGGAAGAGCAGCAAGTGGGTCCGCGGCCTGGAGTTCCTGGACCACGACCAGCTCGGCTTCTGGGAGCGCTACGGCTACAACAACAGCGCCGATCCCTGGAAGGAAGAGCGCTTCAGCGAGTGACGGTCCCTCGCGGCCCTCGTCCGCGAGCCGGACATCGTCCACCGTCGGAACGCTAGCTGCGGCGCGGACCGCCCGGGAGGCGCGCATCGGGCGTGAAGCAACGCAGACGACCGCCGAGCAACAGCAGCTCGCGATCCAGCAGGCCGATCAGACCTTGGAGTCGCTGGACCGTGGTCTCCGCCTCGAGCAGGGCCTGGCGTCGTGGCAGCTCCACCTGGACGATGCCCGACAGCAGGTAGGACAGGACGGTCGGGTCGTCCGGGATGGCGAGGTCGTGGCGCGTCAGCAGGTCAGCCTCGAGCACCGACTCGGGCGGTCCGGTCACGTCGCCTGGTTCGGATGGCGCTCCGACCTCGTCGTCGGTTCGCTCGATCTCGACCCGGATGTCCAGTTCCTCGGTCGTCTCGCCAGCGCGCGCCCGGATCAGGTCCAGGTAGCGGACGAACCGGCTCACGGCCAGCGCGGCAAGGCGCTCGGCATGGCTCGCGTCACCGACCTCGTCGTCAAGCGGCGTGACCGATGCGATGAGATAGGGCTCACGCTGGGCGTCCACCGATTCGATCGCGAAGCGCCCGGTCGCGGCCGCCAACAGGTCGTAGCGGCCATCCGGATAGCGCCCGGCCTCGCGGATCTCGGCGAACGCGCCCACGCCCGCCAGGGTGGCCACGCCCCGGGTCCCGATCTCCCGCCCGCCGCGGATCAGCACGACCCCGAACGGCTGGCCCGAGTCCAGGCAGTGCCGGGTCATCGCCCGATAGCGCTCCTCGAAGATGTGCAGCGGCAGGACGATGCCCGGACAGAGGACCGTATGCAGGGGAAACAGCGGGATGTCCATCGCAGACCGTTCGCGTCGATGGCGCCGGGCGGATGCGCGGCGGAAGCAGGATGGTCAGTCTAGCCCGCTTCGGGCTCCAGCCGGCGGGCGCTCGGTGGCAGGCCGGCCACGACCAGACCGCGCCGACCAGCGGATACGCCGAAGCCGCCGGTCAGGCCGACGGCTTCGAGTGGATGTGGTGCGTCTGCCGGGCCCCCACGGGCGCGGCTGAGGTCAGTGCGAGCAGCCCTTGGGGGCGCCACCGTCGTCGGCGGTCCGGAAGCTCGAGCCACAGCCGCAGGCCGCGACAGCGTTCGGGTTGTTCACGGTGAAGCCGGCACCCATGAGCGTGTCCACGTAATCGATCTGGGAGCCCTGCAGCAGGTCGACGCTCTTGCCGTCCACGTAAACCTTGATGCCGTTGACCAGGAGGAGCTTGTCCTCGGGCGTCGGGGCGTCTTCAAGCATCATCCCGTAGCGGTAGCCGGAACAGCCGCCGGAATACACGTAGACGCGCAGGCCGATATCGGGATTCGTGTCGGCGACGGTCAGCTCGCGGAGCTTGGCGGTGGCGGCGTCGGTGAGCGAAACCACGGTGGTCGGCTCGATGTGGGGCTCGGCGTACGTCTGCTGCTGCTCGATCATCAGGTTGCGTCCTCCTTCGGACGGGCGTTGCGCGGTTGGGTGAGGCGCCGTCAGCGACGCGTTGGCCCCATCGTACGCACGACAACGGGTTTCGACAAGCGTTGCGACGAAATCCGGCCGTAGGGCGGTCGATCAGGCGTCGAGGCGTTCCACGACAGTGGCGATGCCCTGGCCGACGCCGATGCACATGGTGGCCAGACCGAAGCGGCCGCCGGTCCGCCGGAGCTCGTGGGTCACCATCGTGATCAGGCGGCCGCCGCTCATGCCCAGCGGATGCCCCAGGGCGATGGCGCCGCCGTTCACGTTGACCTTCGCCGGATCCAGACCCAGCTCATCCATGCACACCAGGGATTGCGAGGCGAAGGCCTCGTTGAGCTCGATGAGGTCGAGGTCGGCGACCGTGATACCGGCACGCTCCAGCGCCTTGCGCGAGGCCGGAACGGGACCGACGCCCATGACCGCGGGGTCGACGCCGGCCACGGCCGTCGACAGGACGCGGGCCAGGGGCTTGAGGCCGAGCTCGCGGGCGCGTTCCGCCTCGACGAGCAGGACGGCCGACGCTCCGTCGTTGATACCGCTCGCGTTGCCGGCCGTGACCGAGCCGCCGTCTCGACCGAAGGTGGGCTTGAGCCTCGACAGCGCGTCGCGGGTCGTGTCCGCCCTGGGGTGCTCGTCGCGGCTGACGACCGTGACCTCGCCCTTCCGACCGGGCACCTCCACCGGGACGATCTGGTCGTCGAACCGGCCGGCCTCGATGGCGGCGACCGCGCGCTGCTGGCTCTCCAGCGCGAAGGCGTCCTGCCGCTCGCGGCTCACGCCCCAGCGTTCTGCCACGTTCTCGGCGGTCTCGCCCATCGAGAACGGGTGATGGCGTTCGGCGAGCTTCGGGTTGATGAACCGCCAGCCGAGGGTCGTGTCGGCGAGCTCGCGCGCGCCGCGGTCCCAGGCACTCCCCGCCTTCAGCTGCACGTACGGCGCACGGGTCATCGATTCGACGCCGCCGCCGATGAACACGTCGCCGTCACCGACCGCGATGGCGTGGGCCGCCGAGTTGATGGCCTGTAGCCCGGATCCGCACAGCCGATTGACGGTCAGGCCGCCGACCTCGACCGGGAAGTCGGCCAGGAGCAGGGCCATCCGGGCAACGTCGCGGTTGTCCTCGCCGGCCTGGTTCGCGCAGCCCAGGATGACGTCCTCCACGAGGCTCGCGTCCACGCCGGCACGGTCCACGACCGCCCGCAGGACGAGGGCGGCAAGGTCGTCCGGGCGGACGCTGGCGAGCGCACCGCCATAGCGGCCGATGGGGGTGCGGACCGCCTCGATGATCCAGGCTTCGCGCACGGAGCGGTGCTGATCGCGGGTCATGGCGTCGATCGTAACGGGTGGCCGGCCCCGAGGCGGAGAGCCAGGGCGATGTCGTCGCGGCTGGCGACTCTCTCGGAGGCCGCGCGCTCGGCTTCGGCATCGATGGCGGCGGTGATCCGGGCGACGATGGCTGCACCGTTCGCGCCGGGTGCCATCGGCTCGGCTCGGGCGAACTCCCTGGCCGGGTCGCCGCGGCGCCCGGTGTCGTCGTAGCCGTAGAAGCCTTCGCCAGACTTGCGACCGAGTCGGCCGGACGCCACCAGCCGCTCCTGGATCTGCGACGGACGGAAACGATCCGGGCGACCGAGGCCCTCCCAGACGCCGCGGGCGGCCGCGAGGTTGACGTCGAGGCCGGCGAGATCCATGAGCTCGAACGGACCCATCGGGAAGCCGGCAGCACGCATCGCCAGGTCGATCTCCTCGACCGACGCGTCGCCAGCCTCGAGCAGGCGCAGCGCCTCTATGGTGAACGGGCGGTTGACGCGATTGACGATGAAGCCCGGCGTGTCGGCGCTGCGAACCGGGGTCCTGCCCCAGGCCAGGATCGCCTCGATCGCCCGCTCCACGACGGTCGGGGCGGTCTGCTCGGTCGCCACGACCTCGACGAGGGCCATCAGCGGCGCGGGATTGAACCAGTGCAGGCCGAGGACCCGTTCTGGCCGCAGCGTGGCCGCCGCGATGTCGCGGACCCGCAGCGCGCTGGTGTTCGTGGCAAGGATCGTGCCCGCGGCCACGACGGCCTCGAGCGCGGCGAAGATCGCCCGCTTCGTGTCGAGATCCTCGAGCGCCGCCTCGATGACGAGGTCCGGGCCGGCGGCCCCGAGCGCCTCTACGGTCGTGGCCGTCTCGAGCCGCGCGAGGTGGTCGCCGACCCATGCCCTTGCCGCAGCGCCCGTCAGACCTGCCGACGTCGCGCGCCGGAGGAGGCCCGCCCCAAGGAGGTCGTGCGCGCGCTCGAGCGATCCCGGATCGACGTCATGGAGCACCACCCGGTCGCCCGCCTCGAGGATTACCTGGGCGATGCCGACACCCATGATCCCGGCCCCGACGATCCCGACCGACCGGGTCGTCACATGACCCTGATGGCTTCGAACGGCTGGCGGCAGTCTGGGCAGTAGTGCAGGGAGCGACACTGGGTCGGGCCGAAGGCGTTGTCCAGCACGGTCCGGGCGGAGTCGCAGTGCGGGCAGCGAAGGTCGGCGGGATCAGAGGGTGGCGCGATCCCGGCTACTGCCAGCGCCCGTCGTCCCTCGGCGCTGATGCGCTCCGAGGTCCAGGGCACGGCCAGGGTCGTCCGAACCTCGACCGGCACGCCCAGGGGCGTCAGCGCGTCGCGGATGGAGCCGAGGATGACTTCGAGCGCCGGGCAGCCGAGGAACGTCGGCAGGACCGTGACCTCGATGCCGGCTGCGCCGACCTGCACGGAATGGATCATCCCGAGATCCACGACCGAGGTGACCGGCAGTTCCGGGTCCGGCACGCGTGCCAGGATGGCCCGGACTGCGGCCTCCGACGTGGTCGCTGTCGTCACCATGTCGCGCCGGGATCGCTTCGACGCACCGAGGTGTACGCCGCATGGAGATCGGCGAAGGCTGAGCCGTGGGCCGTGCGCCCGCTGACGCGATCGGCGGTCGGCGGCGGCAGCGGCAGGTCGAGGCGGCGCAGGTCGGGCTCGAGCGCGGCTCGCCAGCGGGTCTCCAGTTCGGCCATCGGCGCGGCCAGGATCCCCGCCTCGACCAGTGCCGACTCCCCGGGGAGTGGCGTGAACACCGTCCCGGCGTCCGGCCCGAGCACCTCGAGCGCGCCCAGCAGTCGGTCGCGCGGCTCGCCGCGCGCTTCGGCCAGGCGGGTCAGCCACGCCCCGATGTGCATGCGGTGGTAGCGCTCCTCGCGAGCGATCTTGCCGACGAGCTCGGCGAGGGGCGTCCACGAGCCAGTCGCCAGCGCGTCCAGGCGCACCGCGTCGGCGGTCTCGTACAGGAACCGGCGGGCGATGGTCATCGCCCAGTCGCCGCGGCCATGGTCCAGCAGCCGCGCATGGCGGTAGTCGGCCGGCTCGCGGTCGTAGGCGATCGCGTCGGGATCTGCGCCGCCGGGCAGGAAGGCAAGCAGTCCGTACAGCGCCTGCGCGTGCCCGAGCTCGTCCTGCGCGAGGGAGCTCATGGCCACGTCCTCTTCGAGCAGCGGCGCGATGCCCGTCCATTCGGAATCGGTCCAGCCGAGGACGGCCTCGTCGTCGGCCATCGACAGGAGCAC
>JANOTJ010000286.1:0-2663 GCA_031416295.1 Chloroflexota bacterium | reverse complement strand
CCGATCCAGCCGAAATCGCGAGCCGTCACCGTCGCCAGCAGGTACATCCCGATGTTCGTCGGCGAGGTGCGATGCGCGACGACCGGCCTGGGGTCGTCCTGGAAGTTGTCGGGCGGCAGCGCGTGGTCCTCCGGACCGACGAAGGTCTCGAAGAACCGCCAGGTCCGTCGGGCGGTCAGGTGAGTGCCCCGACGTCGGCAGCCGAGAGCTGCTCCGCGGCCGTCTCGGGGGGTGGCAGGCTGACCCAGCGGGCGACGAGCGGCGAGAGCAGCCACAGGACGACGAACGGCGCGGCGATCCAGCCCGCGTCCGGCTTCAGGGCGAGGACGAGGACGGGGGTGGCGGCCGCGATCGCGACGCCGCCCGCCATCTGCCGGTAGAACCCCGCGAGGTCCAGGTCGTGGCTGGCCTTGGCCTGCGCGGCGGTCTGCCATTCGAGGAGGTTCCGCCGGGTGGCATACAGCCGCGCCGAGGTTCGCACGATCGCGTCGACCATCAGCCACGCCTGGTGGGCGAGGAACGTGAGGCCGAGGCCCACGTGGGCCGCAGCGAGGGCGAGGTCCGCGCCAACAGCTCGCAGGTGGCTGCGCTTGGAGATGCCCTGTCGGCGCGGCAGCAGCCCCGCCAGGTCGGGCAGCGCCGCGGGGACGATCACCGAAGCCAGGACGAACGCGGTCCACAGGCCGGTCGAGACCGAAGAGAGCGTCCAGGCCGCGACGAGCGTGGCCAGCGTGAGCGGGGCGGACATCGTCCGGCGCAGGTTGTCGACCAGCTTCCAGCGGGCGATGGCGGGAATGGAGGTGCGGCTCCGCTGGCCGGTGGCGTCGCGGGCCCGGCCAAGGATCCAGGGCAGGAGCTGCCAGTCGCCCCGCGCCCAGCGGTGCTGGCGGGCCGCCGAGACCAGGTAGTTCGAAGGGAATTCATCGAAGAGCTCGACATCGGTCACCAGCCCGGCCCGGGCGAAGACGCCCTCGAACAGGTCATGGCTCAGAAGCGCGTTCTCGGGTACCCGGTCCGCCATCGCCGCGCCGAAGGCGTCGACGTCGTAGATCCCCTTGCCAGTGAAGCTACCCTCCCGGAACAGGTCCTGGTAGACGTCGGAGACGGCGGACGCATACGGGTCGATCCCGGCCGATCCGGAGAAGATCCGCTGGAAGATCGATCCCTCGTGCTCGGCCGGGAGCGTCGGGGTGATCCGTGGCTGGAGCACGCCGTAGCCATGGGTCACCCGGCCGGCCCGCGAATCGAAGGTCGGCTGGTTGAGCGGATGGGCGATCGTCCCCACAAGGCGCCCCACCGCGCCCCGGGGCAGCCGCGTATCGGCGTCGAGCGTGACCACGTAGCGCACGTCCGTCGGCGGGGTCGACGCGGTCCGTGCGGTGGTCAGGATGCCGGTCGCCACCGAGCCGCGCAGGAGGGCATTCAGCTCGTGGAGCTTGCCGCGCTTGCGCTCCCACCCCATCCAGCAGCCCTCTGCCTCGTTCCAGCCTCGTTTCCGGTGGAAGAGCAGGAACCGGGCGCCTCCCCCGGGGGCCGTGCCGTGGCGCTCGTTGAGCCGGTCGATGGCCGCCGCCGCCGCCGAGAGGAGCTCGTCGTCGCCGGGGACATGCTCGGTCGGGGCGTCGAGCCAGTCCGACAGCAGGGCGAACCGAAGATCGCCCTCGCGGTTCCCCAGGTAGTGGACCTCCAGGCGGCCGACCTGGGCCTCGACATCCTCCTCACTGGTGAGGAGCGTCGGCACGACAACGAGCGTCCGCAGCCGGGACGGAACGCCATCGTCAAGGTCGAGCCGGGGCAGCGGCTTTGGGTCCACCACGTTGGTGACCGCCCGGTTGACGAGGGCGATCGCCAGGTCGGAGGCCGGCCCAAGCGCGAGGATCGCGACGACGAGCATGCCGGCACCCGCGGCGCCTCCATCGCCGGAGAGCAGGAGTGGTACGGCGAGGATGAGCGCCGCGACCAGCGCGAGCGTCCCGAGGTAGCCGATCGTGGCGACTCGGAAATAGGTGCGCCGCAAGCGGCCCGCCAACGGCACCCGAACGTGGAGAGCGCGCTCTAACGCGGGGTGGCCGTCGGAGATCAGGTAGTAGCCAGGATCGCGACGACGAGCCGCCAGGGACGGCTCGACGTCATCAGCCGACGGCTCGGCGTCTGCCATCGCCGCGGCCTTCCGGGCGACCTCGACCTCGCTCACGCCCGAACCCCGCGCCAGCTCTTCGACGGCGTGCCGGTAGCGATCTCGAGTCGCGAAGTCCATGTCTCCGAACGAACTTCGTGCGCGAAGGACCTCGTCGACCAGGCTGACGCTTTCGACGAATTGGGCCCAGTCGAACCAGGAGATGAGGCGCATGCTCGTGATCACGTTTCGGATCGTCACGTTCATCGTCGCCTGGTGCTGGTGCTCGAGGCGAACCATCTCCTCGGCGGCGGTCCCCTGGGCCGTGAGGAGCTCCTCCAGCCATCGGAGAGCAGGGGTGACCGCAGGGTCATGATCGCGCAGGCGCTGGAAGAGTTGGACTCGGGCCGCCGTCGGGAGCGCCCCACGCGAGAGCCGACGCAGGGATGCCGCCGCGACCTCCGGGCTGTCCTTGCCGAGGCCGAGCAGGCCGTCGGCGAGTTCGTCAGCCTTCTGCCGCGCTGCCCGGCTGCGTACGATCTGCTCC
>JANOTJ010000285.1:0-5061 GCA_031416295.1 Chloroflexota bacterium | reverse complement strand
TTGGGCGTCAGGTCCAGGCCCTCGCCGTTGGGATCCGGGTCGGTCAGGTTGATCGTCGGCGGGACACGACCATCGCGGATGGCCATGATCGTGGCGATCGCTTCGATGGCGCCCGCGGCGCCCAGGGAGTGCCCGAGCATCGACTTGTTGGCGGTCACGGCGACCCGCGAGGCGTCCTCGCCGAGGAGCGTCCGGATGGACTGGAGCTCAGCCTTGTCGCCTTCCAGGGTGGACGTGGCGTGGGCGTTGATGTGGTCGATGTCGTCGGGCGTCAGACCGGCCTTGACGAGTGCTCGGCGGGCGGCCCTGACCGCCCCGAGGCCACCCGGCGCGGGCAGCGTGATGTGCGAGGCATCGGCCGTGGCACCGTAGCCGAGGAGCTCGGCCAGGGGCGTCGCGCCGCGGGCCAGGGCATGGTCCAGCGCTTCCACCACGAGCACGCCTGCGCCCTCGCCGACGACGAACCCGTCGCGACCGCGGTCGAACGGCCGCGAGGCTGCCGTCGGATCGTCGTTCCGGGTGGACAGGGCGCGCATCGCGGCGAATCCGCCGAGCAGCGGCTCGAACACGCCGGCCTCCGCACCACCGGCGATCATCATGTCGGCGTCGCCGCGGCGGATGATCTCGGACGCCTCGCCAAGGGCATGACCGCCCGAGGCGCAGGCCGACACGGTCGCGAAGTTGGGTCCGGTCATCCCGAAGTTGATGGCGATCTGTCCGGCGCCCGTGTTCGGGATGCCCATCGGGATGAGGAACGGGCTGATCCGGCCCGGGCCGCGCAGGGCGCTCGTGGAGATCCCCTCGGTCAGCGTCCCGACGCCGCCCAGGCCCGTGCCCAGGATGACCCCGGTCGCCTCCGCGATATCGCCCTCCAGGCGTGCGGGGAGCCCGGCCTGGTCCATGGCCTCACGAGCGGCCACGAGCCCGAACTGGATGTACCGGTCGGTCCGCCGCTGATCCTTGCGATCGAGGACCCCCGAGGAGTCGAAGTCCTTGACCTCGCCGGCGATGCGCACGGTCAGGCGCGACGCGTCGAAACCGGTCACCGGGCCGATGCCCGAGCGCCCCGCGAGCAGACCCGCCCACGAAGCGGGCACGTCGTTGCCGACGGCCGTGAGCATGCCCATGCCGGTGATCACGACCCGCCGCCGCTGCCCGTTCGACTGGCTCATCATCGGACGAGTTTCCCGGTGCGGACCGTGGCCGCGCGATAGACGTCGCCGGGCAGGCCCCGGGCCGAGATGGCATTGGCCACGGCCACGGCGTCGTACTCGGTGCGCTGGATGGTGGCCGTCACCTCGCCGTCCTCGAGATCGATGAGCGCCCAGGAGGCCGTCGGGTCGCCATCGAAGACGTAGCCCGCCGAGCCGTCGTTGACGATCAGCTTCCAGCCGAGGTCCCGGATCTCGGGCATGTGGGTGTGGCCGCAGACGATGACCCGGGCATCGGTCCGCGCGACCCGCTCGATGATCACGCTGGGATCGAGGTCGCGGTCGAGACCCGCGGTCTGCGAACCCGGTGAGGCGTGACAGACCAGCACCAGCGTCTCATCGGCGGCGCGCCAGCGCCGCTCCGAGGGCAGCCGGCGAAGCCAATCGATACGGTCCGGGCCGAGCGTGTCGTGGGCCCATTCCGCGGCAGCCACGATCGCGTCAGGGATGCCGTCCTGCATCGAGGGGAAGGCCGCGGCGTAGTCGAAGTCGGCGGCGGCGATGTCCGTGTTGCCGGCCACGACCAGGGCCCCGTCATCGGCGAGGGTGCGCAGCACGTCGACCACGAGGGCCGGGTCCGGTCCGTTGAGGACGAGGTCGCCGGCGATCATGACCGCATCCGGCTTGGCCCTGGCGATGTCCTTGAGCACGGCCTCCAGGGCGACGGCGTTGCCATGGATGTCCGAGATGGCGGCGATGCGACTCATCGCAGGGCCGAGGCGGGCGGGATGACGAACGACAGGAGGCCCTGGCAGGCGACCTCGCCGTTCACGGTCGCGACCGCGCGACCCCTGCCGAAGCGCAAGCCGAGCTTCTCCATGACGACCTCGAGGCGGAGAGTGTCGCCAGGGACGACGACGCGCTTGAAGCGCACCTCATCGATGCCTGCGAACAGGCCGATCCGATCGCCGAACCCTGGCTGGCGGGCGACGTACACGGCCATCGTCTGGGCCAGCGCCTCCACCTGGATGACGCCGGGCAGGACCGGCAGCCCCGGGAAGTGCCCCTGGAAGAACCACTCGCTGGCGGTCACCGCCTTGAGCCCGACGATGCGCTTCGCCGCCGGGTCGTACTCGATGATGCGATCGACCAGCAGGAACGGCCAGCGATGCGGGATCAGGCGCTCGATCTCGGCGCTGGACAGGGTCGTGGGTTGGGCGGCGATCGGGGCGTCGGTCACGGGCATCTCCAGGTCATGTGATGGTGGCAGTGTCGGTCTGGTCAGGATGCCCGGGCGGCTGCCGCCGTGAAGGCGGCGCTACCCACGCGGTCCAGCAGGTTCGTCGTGAACCTGCCCTCGAGGAACGCCTCCGAGGTGAGCAGCGCCTGGTGGATGGCGGTGTTGGTGATGATGCCGTCCACGACCAGCTCGTCGAGGGCCACCCGGCCGCGGGCGATGGCCGTCGGACGATCCGGGCCCCACACGACGAGCTTGCCGAGCAGCGAATCGTAATAGGGCGGAACCTCGTAGCCCTCGTACAGGTGCGAGTCCATGCGCACGCCCGGGCCGCCGGGCGCGTGGTAACGCTCGACCACGCCGGCACTCGGCCGGAAGTCGTTCTCGGGGTCCTCGGCGTTGATCCGGAACTCGATGGCGTGGCCACGCATCGTCACATCGGCCTGGCTGAAGCCCAGCGGTTCGCCCGCGGCGATGCGCATCTGGGTGGCCACGAGATCGATGCCGGTGAGCATCTCGGTCACCGGGTGCTCCACCTGGATGCGGCAGTTGATCTCGATGAAGTAGAAGTTGCCGGCGCGATCCACGAGGAATTCGAGCGTGCCCACGTTCTCGTAGCCGGCGGCCACGGCCGCGCGCACCGCCAACTCGGCGAGGTCCGCCCGGGCCGCGTCGTCAAGGGCCGGGGTGGGCGCCTCCTCCAGGATCTTCTGGTGGCGGCGCTGCACGGAACAGTCGCGCTCGCCCAGGTGGACCCCATGCCCGAAGCGGTCGACCGCGACCTGGACCTCCACGTGGCGGTTCTCATCGAGCCACTTCTCGAGGTACAGGGCGTCGTCGCCGAAGGCCGCCTTGGCCTCGCTGCGGCAGATCTTGAGCGCGGACTCCAGCTCGTGCGCCGTGCGCGCCATGCGCATGCCCTTGCCCCCGCCGCCGGCCGAGGGCTTGACCAGCACCGGGTAGCCGATGCGCTCGGCCTCGCTCAGGGCGTGCATGTCGTCGCGCAGCATGCCTTCCGAACCCGGGATGGTCGGCAGCCCGTGGGCGCCCAGCAGCTGTCGGGTGCCGGCCTTGCTCGCGAAGCGCTCGAGGACATTGGCCGGCGGCCCGATGAAGGTCATGTCGTGGGCCGACACGACCTCGGCGAAGCCGTCGTCCTCGGACAGGAACCCGTAGCCAGGGTGGATGGCATCGCAGCCCGTGACCAGGGCCGCCGAGATGACCGCCGGCGCCGAGAGATACGAACGCCTCGCATCGGCGGGGCCGATGCAGATGGCCTCGTCGGCGAGGGCCACCGGCAGCGACGCCCGATCGGCCTCGCTGTAGGCGACGACCGCCTCCACGCCCAGGGCCCGGCAGGCGCGCAGGACGCGCAGCGCGATCTCGCCGCGGTTGGCGATGAGGACCTTACGGAACATCGAGGAGCACCGCTTCGATGACCAGCAGCGGCTGGCCGTACTCGACGGTATCGCCGGACTCGGCGAGGCTCGCCCCGACGACCCCGTCGGCAGGGGCGACGACCTCCTGGGCGATGCCCAGCATGTCCACGGCGCCCAGCGGATCACCGGCCCGGACGCGCTCGCCGACGGTCAGGTCCTTGCGCGGTCGATAGATGCCGACCGCGGGCGAGGTGGCCGTGCGCCGGGCCTCGGCCGCCTGGAGCGCCGCGGGCGCCGGGAGATCATGCCGGACAGCCCGATCCGCGCGGTCCCCTCGTTCTGCGGCGCGACCGGCTCGATCGCGCGCGGGCGCGTGGGCGGCCGGCCCACCGGCACGCCCGCCGGCCGGGCGACGCAGGCGGACGCGCCACGATCCTTCGCGGACCTCGAGCTCGCCGAGGCCGGAGGCGCCAAGCTTGGCGATCAGGGACGGCAGCAGTTCACCGGTCAGACGCTCGATGGCGGCGTGGTCGACAGAGCGTTCGTCGGCGCTGCGCGGGGGTCGGCGGGCGTCAGATGATCCGGGCACGCGTCAAACCTCCTCACGAGCAGGCGCTTCATCCCGCCACGACGACCCGGGGCGCGATCCGGCCACGCGACGGCTCGGGTCCAGCAAGTCGCGCAGGCGATCCGCCAGACTCCGATCGACCGGCACCGACATCGGGGCCTCGTCGACTTCAGTGTAGGCGCCCAGTGCCCGGTAGCGCCGGTAGCGGGCAGCCACGAGCTCATCGAGGGTCAGCGCCTCGAGGGCCGTCAGACGCTCGATGATGATCGCCCGCAGTCGTCGCGCGACCTCGTCGGGCGCATCGTGGGCGCCCGCGCCAGGCTCCGGGACGACGATGTCGACGACGCCCAGGGCGTGCTGGTCGGCGGCGGTCATGCGCATGGCCGCGGCTGCGGTGGCTGCCTCGTCGGGGTTCCGCCACAGGATGGCGGCACAGCCCTCGGGGCTGATCACCGAGTAGACCGCGTTCTCGAGGGCGATGATCACGTCGCCGACGGCGATGGCCAGGGCCCCGCCGGAGCCGCCCTCGCCGGTGATGACCGTGACGATGGGCGTGCGCAACCGGCTCATCAGGCCGATCGAGCGGGCGATGGCCTCGGCGATACCGCGCTCCTCCGATTCAGGCCCGGGATGGGCGCCCGGCACGTCCACGAAGGTCACGACCGGCAGCCCGAAGCGCTCGGCCAGGGCCATCGCGCGCATCGCCTTGCGGTACCCCTCCGGATG
>JANOTJ010000284.1:0-3719 GCA_031416295.1 Chloroflexota bacterium | reverse complement strand
TGACCTCCTCCACGTGGGCGAGCGCCGTCCGGAAGTCGAGGTGGACGCCAAAGATCTTGTAGCCGGCCTTCGCGAGCGTGATCGCCGTGGCTTCGCCCATCCCGGACGAGGCTCCCAGGATCAGCGCCCAGCGCTCGCGGTTGTCGGTCATCTCGGACGGGCCTCCAGGTTTCGTGCGGTCGGGTCCCGATCCGGGCGGGCTGACGCGGGCCGAGTCTAGCAGCGTCCCGCGTCCCCCCCAGCCCGTCACCCCACCCGTCCCGTGCGGGCCTGCATCGTCACTCCGGGTGCGGGGGTCCGCCCGACGCGTATCGCTTGACGTCCCCAGGCGCCTTCGGTATCTTTGGCCGTAGCCTAATTAGGAAGACACCGAACTATCAACCGTGTATACCGCGCCCTGGCCGATCCGAGCCGCCGTCGCGTCCTCGCGCTGTTGCGCGAGCGGGACATGACTGCGGGCGAGCTGGCCGCCGAGTTCGACCTGTCGTGGCCGACGATGTCGGGGCACTTCACCGTACTCCGCGAGGCCGACCTCATCAGCGCCGACCGCCAGGGAACGAGCATCACCTACCACCTGAACCTGTCCGTGCTGGAGGAGGCGATGGCCGCCCTCCTGGACGCCTTTCGCATCGACCCCGGAGCGCGCCGATGAACCTCCGACCGATGATCCTCGTGAGCGCCGCCGTCATCAGCCTGATGCTCCTCGTGAGCACGTGGGCGTACGTGACCCTGCCCGCCGACGCGCAGGTGCCCATCCACTGGGGCGTTGACGGCCAGCCGGACGATTTCGCGGACAAGCCCCTGGGGCTGTTGCTGCTGCCGGGCATCGCCCTGCTCGTGACGCTGCTGCTCGCGGTGATCCCGCGCGTCGAGCCGCGGCGCGCCAACCTGGAGCGCTCCAGCAAAGCCTACGGCGCGACCTGGATCGGCGTCATGCTCCTGCTCGGCGGGCTGCACCTGCTGGCCGTCGCCGTGACCATGGGCGCGACCCTGGACGTGACCCGCATCTTGATGGGCGGGACGGGCATCCTATTCGCGGTCATCGGCAACTACCTGCCCAAGGTCCGCCCCAACTACCTGATGGGCATCCGTACGCCGTGGACCCTCACCAGCGACCTCGCCTGGGACCGCACCCATCGGATGGGCGGGCGCCTGTTCGTGGCTGCGGGCCCGATCCTCCTCGGCGCGGCCATCGTCGGCCTGCCGGGGGCCTGGATGGCCGGCCTGCTCATCGGTCTCGTCGTCGTGATGCCGGTGGCGCTGTTCGCCTACAGCTACGCCGTCTGGCGCGACGATCCCGATCGGAGGACGACATGACCGAGACCGACATCCTGCTCCTGCTCATCCCGATCCTGATCATCCAGCTTGGCCTGCTCGTGGTCGCCCTGCGCGACCTGTTGCAGCCCGACCGGCGGGTCCGTGGCGACAGCAAGCTGATGTGGGGCGTGATCATCGTCGCGGTCAACATCATCGGCCCCATCCTCTACTTCGCCATAGGGCGCCTGGATGAGTGACCGGCGTGACGGACGTGGTGCGCGTGCCTGAAGCGACCGGCGCGGCCCGCGGCGGCGTCGCGGCAGCCGTCGCCTGCCGCGGCTTGACCAAGCGGTTCGCGGGTCCGGGTGGCGGCGTGCTCGCGGTCGATGACCTCGACCTGGCGATACCCGCGGGCTCCATCGTCGGCCTGCTCGGACCCAACGGCGCGGGCAAGACCACGACCCTGCGGCTGATCACGGGCCTCGCCCGACCGACCGCCGGCTCCGTCGAGATCGACGGGCGGACGCTCTCACCCGACGACCCGTCGGGCCGAGGCGACATCGGCGTGCTGGACCAGGCGCCGCGCTTCTACGGCTGGATGCGCGGTGACGAGCTTGTCGAGTTCGCGGCTCGCCTCGCCGGGCTGTCGGCGAGAGACGCTCGCCGACGCGCGGCGGTCGTCCTGGAGCGCGTCGGCCTCGCTGAGGCAGCCCGGCGCCGGATCGGCGGCTACAGCGGCGGCATGCGCCAGCGCCTCGGGATCGCGGCCGCCCTCGTGGCCGAGCCGCGGCTGGTGGTCCTCGACGAGCCGGTGAGCTCGCTCGATCCGGAGGGGCGTCGCGACCTCCTGGCGCTCATCGCCGAATTGCGTGGCTCGGCGACGGTCCTCCTCTCTACGCATGTCCTGGACGACGTCGAGCGGATCTGCGATCGCATCGGGATCCTGGCCGGTGGCCGGCTGGTGGCGGACTCCCCGCTCCCGGAGCTCCTGTCGCGCTTCTCTGCCTACCGCTTCCGCGTGGAGCCCTCAGCGGACCAGGAGGCGGCGGTCGAGGCGTTCGCGGCGACGCTGGCCGCCGCCGCCTGGTGCACGGTCGTGGAGCGCGACGGGGCGGCCCTGGTCATCGGAGTCGACGAGGCGGCGGTCGAGCGGCTGCTCCCCGAGGTCGCGGCGGCGGGCATCCGGCTCGAGCGCTTCGAACGGGTCCGACCGACCCTGGAGGACGTGTTCCTGCAGCTCGTCGGACGGCGCGATGGCGAAAGCGCCCGCGACGGCGACGAGGTGGCCTCGTGAAGGGCTTCCCGACCCTCCTGCGCAAGGAGGTCCTGGAGGCGTGGCGGACGCTGCGCCTGCCAGCGATCCTTGGCCTGTTCCTGTTCGTCGGCCTGAGCTCACCGCTCCTGGCGCGGTTCCTGCCGGAGATCCTGGAGCTCGCTGCCGGCGATCTTGGCGGCACCTTCCCGATCCCCACCCCGACCTCCGTCGACGCCGTCGACCAGCTGCTCAAGAACCTCGGCCAGTTCGGGGCGTTCGCGGCCATCGTCCTGGCGATGGGCGCCGTGGCCACGGAGATCGATCGCGGGACCGCGGCCTTCGTCCTGGCGCGCCCCATCGGTCGAGGCGCGTTCCTCCTGGCCAAGGCGGCCAGCCTCGGCCTGGTCCTCGCGCTCGGCGTGTTCCTCGCCGTGGTGGTCGGCTGGGTCTACACCGCGATCCTCTTCGAACCGCAGCCGGTCGGCGGCTGGGTGCTGCTCGGCATCCTCGCCTGGCTTGGTCTCGCGGCCTGGGCGGCGATCACGTTCCTGGCCAGCGCCGTGACCGCCTCCGCGCCCGCCGCTGCTGGCCTGGGCTTCGTCGCGCTGCTGGTCCTGTCCATCGCCGCCGCGGTGCCCGCCATCGCCCGCCTGACGCCGGCCGGGCTGACGGCACCGGCGCACGCCCTGGCCAGCAGTACGGCCACCGCCGCGGACCTGGGGCTCGACCTGTGGTCGCCGGTCGTCGCGACCGTGGTCATCATCCTCGGGTCGCTGGTCCTGGCCGGGCTCGGCTTCCGCCGCCGCGAGCTGTGACGCCGCCCGGCTGAGCGCGCTTCAGACGACGCCATCCCGGCGCAGGTCCGCGATCGCCGCTTCGCCATAGCCCAGCTCGCTGAGGATTTCGTCGGTGTGCTCACCGAGCAGCGGCGGAGCGGTCCGGATGGAGCCCGGTGTCTGCTCGAAACGGATCGGGATGCCGGCCTGCCGCAACACGCCCAGGGCCGGGTGCTCCACATCGACCAGCATGTCCAGCGCCGTGGCCTCCGCTGACGCGAACGCCGTCTGGATGTCAGCGATGCGGCCGCACGGCACCTCGGCTTCCTCGAGGATGGCCTGCCATGCGGCCGACGACCGTTCGGCGAACCGGGCCGCGAGGACCGGCCGGAGTTCCGTGCGTCGCTGTACCCGGTCCCCATTCGTCGCGA
>JANOTJ010000283.1:0-1997 GCA_031416295.1 Chloroflexota bacterium | reverse complement strand
GATGACGAACGGGACGTACGACAGCGAGATGCCCTCGCGAGCCTGGTAGTCGCGCTTGGCGCGCTCTCTCGCGCGCACGAGATTCGCGGCATCGATCTCCATGTGCACGTAGGCGTGCGGGACCAGGAGCGAACGGGTCATTTGCGCGGCGATGCCCTTGCGCATCTGGGTCATCGGCAGGAGGACCTCGTCGGCGCCGTCGGGGAAGCTGATCGGGGTACCGGGAGCGGGCCCGGCCGCGGCGCGTGAGACGGATGGCGCGGGCGACACAGATGCGCTGGCCATGATCCCGACCGGGGCCGCGGGAGCTGCCTGGGCTGCCGGAGCTGCGGGGGCTGTGCGACCGGTCCGGATCGCCTCTACGGCCGCCGTGACATCGTCGCGGGTGATCCGTCCGCCGCCACCGGTGCCGACGAGCTGGGCCGCCGCCAGACTGTGCTCACGAAGCAGGCGTCGGACGGCCGGCGTCATCCGGGCATCCGGGTCCCCGGCGGCCGGCAATGACGCCACGGCGACGGGCATCGGGGCGGGTGCCTCTACCGGGGCGGGTGCCCCTACCGCGGTCGGGGCCGAGGGCAGGGCGGCCGGCGTCGTTTCGGTCGGGGCCGGAGCCGAGGTCGACTCGTCGGAACCGGCCGGGCCCTTTGCGACCGGGGCCGCCCCGTTCGTCGACGCGACCTCGTCCGCCGTATCGATGATCGCGATCTCGGCATTGTTGGGGACCGTAACGCCCTCTTCGACGAGGATCTCCCGGAGCACGCCCTCGAAGGGCGACGGGACCTCGGCGTTGACCTTGTCGGTGATGACCTCGAGCAGCGGCTCGTACTTGGCCACGTGATCGCCGGGCTGCTTGAGCCACTTGCCGATCGTCCCCTCGGCGACGCTCTCGCCGAGTTGGGGCATCGTCACCTTCGCCACGTTCGCATTCCTCCGCTTGCGGCCGACCGTCGTTCGGCGCGCTGGGGTCGAATTCGGTTGGGCGCTAGTGTCGCCCATCTCCACGGTAAGCGCGAGGCGGGCAGGGAGGTCGGGCTCGGGAAAGGCCGATTCGGCGATGGTTCCTACCGTGCGGAAGGACCTCAACCTCGGGGCGGTGACTGGCGAGTCGCTGCCCCCCTCGAATGGCGCCGACGGATCAAGCGGCGAGGCCGTATCCGGCGCTGTGAGATGGTCTGGCCACGGTACAGCTGCGGATCAGCCCGAGCCCGGGGGAGCCGCGTCGGACACGAGGGCCGCGATCGCCAGCGCCAGGCCCGTCGCGATGAGGGCGATGTGGAGCGTGATGAGCGCCCAACGCCCTGCCGCAAATGGGTCGTCGAGCGTCGCCGGTACCGGCACGACACGGAACCACAGCCACAGACCCATTACCGCGCCGAGCAGCACGCCGACCGTCATCAGCAACCAACCAGCCGCCGCAGCGGGATCCTCCGGGAGCCATCCGAGGCAAATGGCCACCAGCCCGACGCCGACCAGCGTCGACGGGACGATGAGCCAGTACCGGAACGACGGACGCCACAGGCTCGCCACCAGGACGGCGGGCATCAAGATCCAGCCGGCCGCTAGCGCCGCATCGACCGGCACTGGAGCTTCGAGCGTCGTGACCGCCAACAGCCAGATCAATCCCAGGGCGACGGCGCTCGTCGCGGCCAGCCGCTTGACCCGCCGCGCGATGCCGCGGTCGGCCGTCAGCTCGACGGGAACGGAGCGCTGGAGGGCCTCGTGGATCACGCGTGCTGCGTGCGGGAGGCGGCGCGCAGGAACGTCACGAAGCCGATCAGGAAGAGCAGGTCCGTGACGGCCCACGGGATGAAGAAGGCGCTGGGCAACTGTCCGCTGACCAGGTAGTACAGGGCCAACCCGGAGTAGGCGGCCTTGTAGGCGACCCCGATACGGACGATGCCCAGGTTGGCGAACGGGTCGCGGAACACGAGCCAGTAGCCCAGCCCCTGAACGAAGATGAAGACAGCGGCGAGCTGGATGTAGGCGATATGGGGCGG
>JANOTJ010000282.1:0-2696 GCA_031416295.1 Chloroflexota bacterium | reverse complement strand
TTCGTGCAGTACCACCCGTGGGACACGTCCCGGGCGCCCGAGGGCCGGACCACAGCCTGGGCCTACTGCCACGTGCCGGCGGGCTCCGACCTCGACATGACCGAACGCATCGAGGCCCAGGTGGAGCGCGTGGCCCCCGGCTTCCGCGACCGGATCCTCGCCCGGAGCGCGATGGGCCCGGCGGCCATGGAGGCGCATGACGCGAACTACATCGGTGGCGACATCAACGCCGGCGTGGAGGACATCCGTCAGCTGTTGTTCCGCCCGACCTGGTCACTGGATCCGTACCGCGCCGGACGCGGCGTCTACCTGTGCTCGTCGTCCACCCCTCCCGGCGGCGGCGTCCACGGCATGGGCGGACATCTCGCCGCTCGCTCCGCCCTGGCCCACGATCTGCGCGTCTAGGGAGCGCTGGTCGCCGGCCTCGCAGCGAGCGTGCGGCGCAGCCACCAGCCGAAGCTGAGGGCGCCGATGGCGGGCAACGCGGTCACGAGCACGAGGGCCAGGGCCAGCAGGGTCAGCACGGCCGAGACGTCGGCGAAAGAATCCTCGACGAATCCGCCGCGCAGGTCGGCGGCGATGCCGTCCAGCCGCACGCCGAGTGCCCGGAGCGAATCGGCATTGGCCAGCAGGGCGTCGCTGTTGCCATCGAGGTCCGTGGCGATGAGGTCCAACCGCGTGTCCAGGCCGTCGAGGTCGGTGGCCATCTGCCCGAACAGCGCGGCGACTTCAGCCAGCGGCTGCGACCCGAAGATGGAGATCGCCCCGAGCTGGGCCGCCGTGACCCGCATGTTGGCCTCGAGGTTGGCCACGGTCCGGGCGGCCTGACGGACGCTCGGCGGGGTGCGTTCCAGGGTCACCGCGAAGGACACCGACGTCGTGGCGGCGTCGGCGAGCGTCCGGCCGCTGGCCTCCAGGGTCACGGCCAGCGCCTCGACCTGGTCGCCCGTCCGCTCGGCGAGCGAACCCACCCGGCCGCCGACCCAGATCAGGGCCACGAGGCCGAGCGCGGCCACGATGAGGCCGACTGCTCCGTAGATGAGCAGCCCGGTACTCGCGCGTCGAAGGCCCGCCTGCAGGGTCATCGCCGCCAAGTCTGGCACGCGGCGGGGTCCTGTGAGGCATCACGCGACGACAGCCGATGCGTCACCGGCCTCGCAACCGCTGGCGGCGGCCAGTGGCCCCGAGAATCAGCGTCGCGCGGATCAGCGCCAGGCGGACCTCGCCGCGTCGGGATACAGCCGGACGCGCCGGTACGGCTCTCGGCCCCGCGAGCGCGAGACGAGGTTGGCCCGCTCCGCCATCTGGTGCTGGAGCCGCCGGATGTAGGCGTTCTGGGGCGACAGCTCGACCGCCTGCGACGACGACAGGACCGCCTCGATGGCATCCTCGGTCTCGCGCAGGGCCGCCTCGCGCGGGTCGATCTCGAGCGAGAAGATGGAGGTCAGGCTGGACTGCATCTGCGGGATGGTGTTGCTCTTGAGGACGTAGATCGGGAGCGCCCGCTCCTCGGCCTCGCGCAGGAGCGGGGTCTTTTGCTTGTACTCGTTGCGCAGGGTCATGACCACGTCGGCCTCGTCCACGTCGCGGGCGATGACGACCGGCAGGCCCAGGTCGCGGACGGCCTGCTCCAGGCGCTTGCGGCTGATGCCCTGGGGCATGATCCGCAGGGTCGGCAGCGGCGAGCCCCCCGGCACGAGCACAGTCCCGCCGTCACGGCCCTCCTCGGCGCCGAGCGGCATCCGATCGAGGTCGTCGTCCTCGTCCTCGTCGTCCGCGAGTTCGACGGCGTTGACGGGTGCTGTCCCCTCCTCCGCCTTGAACGACTGGAGGGCGCGGCCGGCCTGGTCGCGCCAGGCCTTCTGACGCTCGAGCTCACGCGCCTCGCGGGCCCGGGTCTCGAGCGCGGTCTGCGCGACGCCCCGCTCGAGGGGACCACGGTCGGCGATCTCCCCGACGATGAACGGCGCGTCCCCGGTACGTGCCGCGAGCCGCTCGCCGGGCATGGTCGGCGGTGCGCCGCCCTCCGATACTGGACCGCGCGGCGAGCTCTCGCGGCCGGAGCCGCCACGAGTCTGGCGCCAGCCACCTGAGGCACCGGGACGGTAGCCCGGGCGGAACGCGCCACGATCCGCTTCGCGGTAGCCGCCACGATCCGCTTCGCGGTAGCCGCCGCCGGCCGTCCGGCCCGATCCGTCGCCACGCCAGCCGGGTTCCATCCGCCACGGCGAGCCCGATCCGACCAGGCCGGCGAACCGTTCCGCGCCCAGTTGCTCGCGGGGCGACGGCCGCGGCCGACCCTGGGAGCGATGGACGCCCTCCTCGTCGCGCCAGCGCAGCTCCGGGGCGACCGCATCGCCGCGCAGCATGGCATCGATGGTCTCGGCGACGTCGCTGTGGACGGCGACCCGCTCGCGGTCCTGGATCTCCACGATGACATCGAAGGTGGGCGGGGCCTTGCGCTCCAGCACGCTCTTCTGGGTCCGTCGGCGGCGCGCCTCCTCGTCGCCGAGAGTCACGCTCTGGATCCCGCCGATGAGGTCGGACAGGGTCGGGTTGAGCATCAGGTTGTCCAGGTTGTTGCCATGCGCCGTGCCGATGAGCTGCACGCCGCGCTCGGCGATCGTGCGAGCCGCCTGGGCCTCGAGCTCCGTGCCGATCTCGTCGATGACGATGACCTGGGGCATGTGGTTCTC
>JANOTJ010000281.1:0-7232 GCA_031416295.1 Chloroflexota bacterium | reverse complement strand
GAGGTCAACCTGCCGAACGCCCGAAGCTGCGCGATATTCACGAAGGATCGCGCCGACGAGCTTTCTGTGGTCCTGATCAGTCACAAGGCGAGTGTCGCAGCGGCTCATCACGTATCCCAAAACCGGATACATTCGGCCCATGCCGCCCCTGCGTCAAGGTACGTTGTTCGACACTGTGGACGGCCAGTGAAAGTGTCACCCGCTAAGCGGCCAGTGACTTTGTCACCCTCGATCACATGGAAACGAGGGAGACGATCACTTTGGACGCCCGAGCTCAGCAGCGCCTATACGTCCTCAACCATGTCCTGACCGGTGGCCTGACGGCCGAGGATGCGGCCCTGGTCCTGCGCCTGTCGATCCGTCAGGTCCGCCGGCTGCTCCGCCGCTATCGGGCCGCCGGGTCGGCCGGCCTCGTCCACGGCAACCGCGACCGGGTCCCGGGCCACCGCATCCCCGAGGCAGCGACGGCAACACGTGGCCGCATTCAATTGCGGAGATCAGCGCCCTGGATAGCGGGCTCGCAACCTCGTGCTGCGTGAGTCGGAGAGACAGGCGACGAGTGCGTATCCGTCCACCAAGCTCATGCGCCACCACTGGAAGTAGCCGTAACGCACCCAGATAACACCAGGATTGGCAGAACGTCGATAGACCGTGTATGTGGTGACATCGCCGACCCTTGGGGTGGGTCGATTTGCCCCCGCCGCACAAGCGATCGAGGCCAGAATTGACAGCATCCACAGATTTCGTTGACGATGGATCTGTCGGACTTTCAATGAGCGCCCCATAGTAACCAAAGCTTAGCGCAGGGCGAACGCGCCCTCAGCGATTGCGAGCGCGGCATCGTGGACGACGTCCAGCAGGGGCCCCGGGATCAGGCCGAGCACGATGGTCAGGACGGTCGCCGCGGCGAGTCCACTCCAGAGCAGGGCCCCGTGGCGCAGTGGCGGCGCGTCCGAGGCGGGCTCGCGCATGAACATGTACACGACGACCCGCAGGTAGTAGAACGCGGCGACGGCGGCGTTCAGGACCGCGATGATGGCCAGCACGGTCAACGGCCCACCGGCCTGCACGGCGGCCAGGATCACGTAGGCCTTGGCGAAAAAGCCGGCCGTCGGCGGGATGCCCGTCAGGGACAGCAGGAAGAGGGTCATCAGGATGGCCAGGATCGGCTCCTTGCGGCCCAGCCCCGCGAACGTGTCCAGCGACGACGTCACGCCGGTCCGCTTCTGGAGGGCGGCGATGACCGCAAAGGCGCCGAGGTTCATGAACGCGTAGGCGGCACCGTAGTAGAGCAGCCCTTCCAGGCCCTCCAGGGCGCCGCCGGCGTAGGCCGCCAGGCCCACCAGCATGTAGCCCGTGTGCGCGATGGAGCTGTAGGCCAGCATGCGTTTGACGTTGTCCTGGGTCAGGGCCACGAGATTGCCCAGGGTCATGGTCAGCGCGGCGAGCACGATCATGACCGGCAGCCAGTATTCGGACAGCGGCCCGAGGGCCTCCACGAACAGGCGCAGGATGAGTGCGAACGCACCGATCTTGGGTCCGACCGAGAGGTAGCCGGTGATCGGCGTCGGCGACCCCTGGTACGCGTCCGGCGTCCAGTAGTGGAATGGGACAGCGGCGATCTTGAAGGCCACGCCCGTGGTCAGGAAGGCGAGGCCCATCGCGAGCCCGGCGGACAACGGCGCGGCGCCGCTGACGATGGCGGTCAGCGCCTCGGCCACGCCCGCCACCCGGGTCGTGCCGGTCAGGCCCCATACGAAGGCCAGCCCAAACAGGAAGATGGCCGAGCTGAACGAGCCCAGCAGGAAGTACTTGATCGCCCCCTCGGTCGAGTAGCCGTCGGTCTTGTGATAGCCGGCCAGCAGGTATCCCGGCAGGACCATGAGCTCGAGCCCCAGGAACAGGAGCAGCAGGTCGGTCCCGGCGGACAGGATCATCGCGCCGCTCATCGCAAAGATGAGCACCACCGCGAACTCGGCCACGGGCAGGCCGCGGGGCAGCAGGTAGTCGGGGGCGAACAGGATGGTCATGACGATGACCGCCACGAACAGGACGTGCAGGAACGTGGTCAGGGCATCGACCGTGTAGGCGCCGTCGAAGGCGACCGCCTCCGTCCCGCCCACGATGAGCGCGAGGGCACCCGTGGCCGCGAGGCCCACGAGCGCAGTGCCGATGGCGATTCGCGACCGTCCGGGCCAGATGAGATCGACGATGAGGACCGCAGCCGCGGTCAGGACCGCCAGGATGAGCGGCGAGATCGTCGCGATGTCGTTCAATGGGCGGCCCCGCCTTCCGCGCTGTTCGCCACGGCACCAAGGCCCGGGCCCGGCCCTGCGTCTGTCGCCGCACTGCCGCCACGGGTACCACCGCTGACCAGCGCCCATCCGGTCCGGGCGATCACGCCGGCCACCAGCAGGCCGATGGCCAGCGCGGCGACGGTCGGATCGATGGCGATGGCGCTGCCAGCCGCGCCCGCCTCGACGGTGCTCCTGACCGTGCCCGACACGAGGCCGAGGAGGAGCCCGGGCTGGACGCCGAACACGACGATGAGCGTCGCCAGGGGCACGAGAGTCAGGATCTCGATGGGCTCCATGTCGGTCAGGTGGTGGCCGAGGTTGGCCAGGAACTCGGAAACCTCGCCGAACACGAGCCGGCCGTACACGTACAGCAGGTAGCCGGCGCCGAGGATCATCACGAACGTGGCGACGGCCGCGGCGGCCGGGCTGACGGCGAACGTCCCGACGAGGGTCAGGAACTCACCGACGAAGCCGGACAACCCGGGTAGCCCGGCCGAAGCGAAGACGAAGAATCCGAAGGTGGCGGCGAACACCGGGGTCCGCCCGGCGAGGCCGGTCATCTTCGCGATGGTCCGGTCGTGGGTCCGCTCGTAGATGACCCCGACGAGCAGGAACAGGCCGCCGGTGATCAGGCCGTGGTTGATCATCTGGAGGATCGCGCCCTGCGTGCCCTGTTCCGTGAACACGAAGATGCCGAGCGTGACGAAGCCCATGTGGCTGACCGAGGAGTAGGCGACGAGACGCTTGAGGTCGGGCTGGACCATGGCCACGATGGCGCCGTAGATGATCGCGATCAGCGAGAGCACGATGATCGCCGGCGCGAAGGTCACAGCAGCGTCCGGGTACAGGGGCAGGGCGAAGCGGATGAACCCGTAGGCGCCGAGCTTGAGCATGACCCCGGCGAGGATCACCGAGCCCGCGGTGGGTGCCTCGGTGTGGGCGTCCGGCAGCCAGGTATGGAACGGGAACATCGGGACCTTGATGGCGAAGGCCAGGAAGAAGGCCAGGAACGCGCCGATCTGGAGGGCCGGTGCGAACCCTGGTCCCGCCGCGAAATCGCGCAGGGCGACGACGTCGAAGGCGCCGACCCACGAGCCGCCGTTCGCTTCCTGGTAGGCGAAGGCCGTGGCCAGGATGGCGACCAGCATCAGCAGCGAGCCAACGAGCGTGTAGAGCACGAACTTGATCGTCGCGTAGATGCGGTTGGCGCCGCCCCAGATCCCGATGATCAGGTACATCGGGACGAGCACGATCTCCCAGAAGATGTAGAACAGGAACGTGTCCAGGGCGAGGAACACGCCGATCATCCCGACCTCGAGGATCAGGAACGAGATCATGTACTCCTTGATCCGGGTCGTGATCGGCTTGAAGCTGGCCAGGATGCAGATCCACGAAAGGGTCGTGGTCAGGACCACGAGCGCGGCGGACAGCCCGTCCACGCCGAGCTTGTACTGGATGCCGAAGACGGGGATCCAGTCGAGCGCGACCTCGTACTGGTAGCCCGGCCGATCCGGCAGATAGCCGATCAGCAGCAGCAGGCTGAGGACCCAGGTGACGAGGGCGAAGCCGAGCGCCGTGGCCCGCGTGGCCGAAGCCGGCAGGACCGCGACCGCGATCGCGCCAAGCAGGGGCAGGAAGATGATGACGCTCAGGATCGGGAGGTTGCCGATGTCCACAGCCCTAGTTCCCCCCGACCAGGAGCAGGTACGAGCCGGCCATGACGATGAGCCCGACGGCGATGCCCAGGGCGTAGTTCTGGACCCGCCCGGTCTGGACCCGGCGCAACCCGGAGCCGGTCTGGACGGTCGTCCGCCCGATCGCGTTCACCGTGCCGTCCACGACCTCGCGATCGAACCACCACATGGCGTGGGCCAGCCGGCCACCGATCTTGATGAACAACAGGTCGTTGAGCTCATCGAACCACCACTTGTTGAGTGAGGCGCGATAGAGGAAGGGCACCTTCGCTGTGAGCTCGCGGACGCGCTCCGGGCGGGCGCCCAGGCGGATGCCGCCGATCTCGACCCCGAACAGGCGCCAGGCGAGCACGAGGCCGATGGTTGCCACGGTGACGCTGGCCAGGATCAGCCCGCCATCGATGCCGAACAGCGCATACGGTTCGTGGGGCAGGGCCAGGAGCCCCTCGGACTCGTGGAACGTGGACTCCAGCCAGTGGCTGAGCGTGCTGTCCCCCAGCGGCAGGCCGAGGGCCATGCCCAGGAGCACGGACGGGATGGCCAGCAGGATGAGCGGGATGGTCATGACCAGGGGCGACTCGTGGATCTTGTCCCAGACCGCCTTCGGGCCGCGGAACTCGCCCCAGAACGTGAGGCCCATGAGCCGGAACATGTAGAACGCGGTCAGCATCGCCACGAACAACCCGACCGCCCAGACCCAGATGAACCCGAACTTGAAGGCCTCGCCCAGGATCTCGTCCTTGGAGAAGAAGCCGGCCAGGGGCGGGATGCCGGCGATGGCGATGGAGCCGATGAGCATCGTCGCGTAGGTGATCGGGATCTTGCGGCGCAGACCGCCCATGCGCCGCATGTCCTGCTCGTCGTGGACGGCATGGATGACCGAACCCGAGCCCAGGAACAGCAGGCCCTTGAAGAAGCCATGGGTCATCAGGTGGAAGATGGCCGCCGTGAACGCCCCCACCCCGAGCGCCGCGAACATGTAGCCAAGCTGGCTCAGGGTGGAGTAGGCGAGGACGCGTTTGATGTCCGTCTGGGTCATCGCGATGCTCGCCGCCAGGATGGCCGTGAAGATGCCGATGGCGGCGACGATGAGCATCGCGTCGGGCGCGGAGGCGAACAGCGGGTTGGCCCGGGCGACGAGGTACACGCCGGCGTTGACCATGGTCGCCGCGTGGATGAGGGCGGATACGGGGGTCGGGCCCTCCATCGCGTCGGGCAGCCACACGTGCAGCGGGAACTGGGCGCTCTTGCCCATCGCCCCGGCGAAGATCAGCAGGGCCACCGCGAACAGCGGGATCGGATTGGCGCCGCCCTCGTGGAGCAGGATCTCGATCGACTTGCGGATCTCCAGCGTCGCGTCGCCGGCGGCGCTGGTGTTGATGAAGATGGCCATGATCCCGAGCGCGAAGCCGACGTCGCCGACGCGGTTGACGATGAACGCCTTCTTGGCGGCGAGCATCGCCGAGCGCTTGCGATACCAGAAGCCGATGAGCAGGTAGCTCGACAGGCCGACCAGCTCCCAGGCCACGAAGACCACCAGCCAGTTGTCCGACAGGACCAGCAGCAGCATGCTGAACATGAACAGGTTGAGGTACGCGAAGAAGCGCCAGTAGCCGGGGTCATGGCGCATGTAGCCGATCGAGTACACGTGGACCAGCAGACCGATGGTCGTGACCACGATGAGCAGGCACGCGGTCAACGGATCGATGAGGATGCCGACATCGACCACGAACTCGCCGGCCGGGATCCACCGGAACAGGTCGATCGCGTAGCCGTGGGTCTCCTCACTGCCCTCCAGCAGCGGCGCCACCCCGGTCAGGACGTTGACCACGAGGCCCATGGCGATGAGCCACACGGCGCCGATGGCCAGGACCGGGATCCAGTGCGCCTGCTTGTGCAGTCGCCGCCCGATGAGCGCCGTCAGCAAGAAGCCGGCGAGGGGCAGGACGAGCAGCAGCGGTGCGAGGCCCTCGAGGTTCATCGAGCGCTCACTGGCGCATCGCGTCGTACTCGTCCACGAGTGGGGTGCCCTTGTTCCGGTAGATGGCGATGACGATGGCCAGGCCGACCGTGACCTCGGCCGCGGCGACCGCCATGACCATCAGGGCGATGACCGAGGCCTGCGCGCCGAGGGCCGGGATGAATGCCCCGAATGCGACGATCGAGAGGTTGACGCCGTTGAGCATCAGCTCGATGGACATGAGCATGCTGATCGCGTTGCGCCTGGCCAGGAACCCGAACGTGCCGATCGAGAAGAGGATGCCGGCGAGGATCAGGTACGCGTCGAGGCTGTCGCTCACGACGGGCCGCCGGGTTCGCGCTTGGCCAGGAACACGCCGCCGATGACCGCGGCCAGGAGGAGCACGCTGACGATCTCGAAGGCGAGCACGAACTCGGAGAACAGGAGGTTCGCGAGATCCCTCGTCGCAAGGCGGATGCGCGTACCGACCTCGCCCCATTCGGTGGCCGAGATCGCGAGGGCGACGACGACCGCGATGATCACGGACGCGACGGCCGCCGCACCGGCCTGGGTCTGGAAGACGAGTCGTGCCGGGGCGTCCTTGGTCTGGGTCAGCATGATCGCGAACAGGATCAGGACACTGATCGCGCCGATGTACACGATGACCTGCGCGGCGCCGATGAGCGGCGAGCCGATGAGCACGTAGATGCCGGCCAGCGCCCCGAAGCACACGATCATCGCGAGGCCGCAGCGGATGATGTCCTTCATGGTCACGACCAGCAGCCCGGAGCCGATCATGATCGAGGCGAAGATCCAGAACAGGGCGTCTTCCCAGTCCTGACCGAGGACCACGAGCATGAGCGCGGCGACGCCCAGCACGGTGACCATGACGGCGAGGCCAAGGAGCGCGGGCAGGGCGCGACGCAGCATCGCGGCGGGCTACTCGTGCCCGCCGGGCGTCAGCGCCGCGACGGCCCCGTGACCGTTGCCGTTCGCGTGGCTGTGGCCATGGCCGTTGCCTGTCGCGGCCCCGACGCCGTCGAAGGAGGCGGGCAGCATCGGGAGCATCCGGGACGTATCCACGATGCGCCCCTCGGCGGCCGCTGTTGACGCCCAGTCACGCTCCCGGCGGATGTAGGTGACCTCCGTCTCGCGATCCACGGCGGCGATCGCCATCAGGTCGATCATCGGGTTGTCCCGGCTCGTGTGCGACAGCTCGATATCCCCGCCGTCTCGGAGGGCGTCGTACGGGCAGGCATCGACGCAGATCCCGCACAGGAT
>JANOTJ010000280.1:0-1502 GCA_031416295.1 Chloroflexota bacterium | reverse complement strand
ACGAGTTCCCGCCACAGCGCGCGGCCCATCGCCACCCGCTCGCTGATCTGGCGGACGTTCTGGATCCGTGTCCCGGCGGCAAGGACCGGAGCGGAAAGGTCCGCCTCGAACCGTCGTGCGATGGTGCGGGCAGGGGTGGGTGGTGGTCGGTCTGGGAGGGCGATCAGTGGCCATCTGCCGAGCGTACGGGGCCCGACAGTCGCATGCAACCTTGCACGCGAATCGGCATGTCGACCGCAACGTGGGGCTAGCCTTGTAACCAGATGTCATCCATCGCCTTCGTGTTTCCCGGCCAGGGCTCGCAATCTGTGGGCATGGGCCGGGAACTTGCTGCGTCCTCCCCTGCCGCGGCCTCCGTGTTCGCCGCTGCCGACGCCGCGCTTGGCGAGTCGATCAGCGAGCTCGCGTGGGACGGCCCGGCCGAAGGCCTGGATCGCACGGAGAACGCCCAGCCCGCCTTGCTTGCAGCGTCGATCGCGATCCTTGAAGCCCTCCGTGAGCGCTGGGCCGCCGCCGGCCTGACCGCGCCGACCCCGGCCTTCGCGGCCGGGCATTCGATGGGTCAGTACTCCGCCCTGGTCGCCGCGCGCGCCCTGTCCCTGGCAGACGGTGTTCGGCTGGTGCGCCGACGCGGCGAGTTGATGCAGGCCTCCGGGCAAGGCCGTGACGGCGCGATGGCCGCCATTATCGGTCTCGACGACACCCGTCTCCCGGAACTGGTCGCCCGAGCGGCGGCCTTCGGAGCGTTCGTCGTGGCCAACCGGAACGCCCCGGGTCAGGTCGTGGTCTCCGGCGAGCGAGCGGCGATCGAGGCGGGTGTCGTGATCGCAAAGGAGCTTGGCGCCAAGAGGGCCATCGTCCTGCCGGTCAGCGTGGCCGCCCACTCGCCCCTGATGGCGGAGGCCGCTGAGGCGATGCGCGAGACGCTCGCCGCGGTCACGTTCCACGATCCCGCCCTGCCGCTCCTGGCCAACGCCGACGGCCGCGCGATCACCACCGCAGAGGGGTGCCGCAGGGAACTGGTGGAGCACCTGACCGCCGGTGTCGACTGGGTCGGCGCCGTCCGGAGGATGGCGAGTGCCGACGTGACCACCTTCGTCGAGATCGGCCCGGGCAAGGTCCTGACCGGCCTCATCAAACGTATCGCGCCCGAGGTCGAGGTCGTCCCGGCAGACGACTCAGCCTATATGAACCGTCTGCTCGAGCTTGCCGCCTCTGCGGCCTGACCGTCACCAAGAGGGACCACCACTATGCGTCGACCCGACTACGACCGCCGCGTCGTCGTCACCGGCCTCGGGGTCATCAGCCCCGTGGGCAATGACAAGGCCACGGCCTGGGGCAATCTGGTCAACGGCGTCTCCGGCCTGGACACGATCACCCATTTCGACCCGGGTGCGTATGAAGCCAAGGCAGCGGGAGAAGTCCATGATTTCCAGGCCAAGGACTGGATGGACCCCAAAGCCGTGCGCCGCAGCGAATCGAGCCTGCATTTCGGCGTAGCG
>JANOTJ010000279.1:0-1709 GCA_031416295.1 Chloroflexota bacterium | reverse complement strand
CGGCGAGCCGATCGCGTGGCTCGAGGACGGCGCGTAACGGTGGTCGAGATGCCAGGTCGCCACCCGGTCAACCAGAGTCCGATGCGTCGCGCGATCGCCCGGCGCATGGTCGAGAGCAAGCAGCACATCCCGCACTTCTATGTCTCGACGGAGATCGAGATGGACGACCTGCTCGATCTGGTTGACGCGACGAACGCGGGGCGCATCCGCGAGGAACGGATCACCGTCAGCGCGTTCCTGCTGCGGGCACTCGCCCTGACCCTCGTCGAGCATCCCGCGTTTAATGCCGCCTGGCACGGCGACGTCATCGAGCGCTGGGATGCCATCAATATCGGGGTCGCCATCGCGCTCGATGACGGACTCATCGCGCCGGCCCTCCTGGACTGCCGCGAGCGCACCGTCGCCGATCTCGCGACGGGCCTCGCCGACCTCGTCGCCCGGACCCGGATCGGGAAACTGCGCGCGCCGGAGATCGGCGAAGGCACGTTCACCCTGTCCAACCTCGGCATGTTCGATGTGACCTCGTTCACGGCCATCGTCACGCCTCCCCAGGTCGCGATCCTGGCCACAGCCCGGACCGTCGAGCGGCCGGTCGTTCGCGACGGGGCGCTGACCACGCGCCGGATCATGAGCGCGACCCTCTCGTCCGATCACCGCGTGGTGGACGGCGTGGGTGCGGCGCGCTTCCTGGGCACGCTCAAGGGCCTGCTGGAAGTCCCGGCCGAATGGGCCGTGGTCGCCCCGTGACCCTCCTGGCCGGGGCCGCCGAGGTCGATATCACGCCGCCCTTCCCGGTCGACCTGCTGGGCTACGTCCGGCGGCCGCTCGCCGCGCGAGAGGCGTACGACGCGCTCATGGCCACGGCCTGCGTCTTCCGCGATACGGCCAGCGAGACCACCGTCGTGATCATCGGCGCGGATGTCGTCGGCCTGACCACGCCGATGGCCGACCGGATCCGGTCGCGCGTCGGCGAACTCGTCGGATGCGACCCGGCGGCGGTACTCCTGAACTCCAGCCACACGCATGCGGCCCCGTGGCCCGGCGCCACGATCAAGCTCGGCGGCGAGTTCGACGACTGGACCGAGACCGAGCTGCGCTACTGGGACTCGATCCCCGATCGCTACGCATCGGTGGCCCTCGAGGCGGTCCGACGCCTGGCGCCGGCGCGGGTGAGCGGGGGCGTCGGCCAGGCGCCGGGCCTCGCAGTCAACCGCCGCGAGCGGACCGCCGATGGCCGGACGATCCTTGGCTGGAACCGCGAGGGCGTGCGCGACGACTCGGTCGTGGCCATCCGGGTGGACGGCATACACGGCGCGCCGCTCGATCCGGACGCCATCGCGACGCTCGTGTCCTTTGCCTGTCACCCGGTCGTGATCGGCCCGGACGTGGCGGGTGCGGGCCCGGACTTCGTGGGCCCGTTGCGCGATTCGATGGCCGGCGAGGGACTTCGGCCGGGCGCCGTGACCGTGTTCCTCCAGGGCGCAGCCGGCGACGCGCTGCCCCTCGAGGCCTTCCGCGACGACGGCGACGAGGGCGAGTCGGCGCTCCTGTCCGCCCTGCACGTCGGCGAGCGGATCGCGCTCGAAGCCGCGCATGCCGTCGCCGATGCGCATCCGTGGACCGTCGAGATCGATCGATCGGACTGGGGTTCGGTCACGCCGATCTCGTTGTACCGTCGCCGACTCGCCGAGGACCAGCCGCCGCAGGTC
>JANOTJ010000278.1:0-2092 GCA_031416295.1 Chloroflexota bacterium | reverse complement strand
GCCGAGACGGAGCCGAGCAGCATGGAGCGCCACAGCCCGCGACCGCGGCTGCCGATCACGATCAGGTCTGCCTGCCAGGCGCGCGCCTCGTCGACGATCGCCGAAGCGGCACGACCGCGCAGGGCGAATGTCTCGACCAGGCGGCCGGGGGTTGCGAGATCGTTCTTCGATCGTTCGAGGGCCAGTCGGTGGTGACGTGCTGGTTCGTCATCCACATCGATGGCGCGGTCGAGGCCAGCCCAATCGAGCGCGGTCGAGCTGATTCGCGGGATCGTGGAGACGACCCGGACCTCGGTGTCGCCGGGCCAGTGGAGCGTCGCCACGACCGAGACCGCGAGATTCGACTGCTCGCTGCCATCGACCGCCACCAGGATGCGCATGGTCATGCCTCCGTGTTCATGGGAGCGCGGCCGTGCTCGCCGCGCTCCATCGGTCAACGCGCGACGACGACGGTCGTCGGTGCGTGCGTGGCGAGATGCTCCGAGACGCTGCCCTGGAGCACGCGCTCGACCGGGCCGAGTCCGCGGGATCCAACGACGATGATGTCGTAGTCGCCCTCGCCTGCGATGCGCTCGATCGTGCGTGGCACATCACCGACCGGCTCCAGCAGGTCGAAGGTCACCCCTCGTTCACCGAGCAATCGCGCCGCCAGGCGCAGCTCGGTGGCATGGACGGCCCGGTCGTCCCACGGGTCGATGGTCGCCCGGAGCGACCGGGCGGGAACGACGCTCACGACGGTGATGGTCGCCCCGAACGTGGTGGCGAACGTGGCTGCCATATCGAGGGCCTTGAGCGCGGCCTCGGTGCCGTCAAAGGCCAACAGGATGCGCTTCATGGGTCTCGCTCCTTCCGATGGGCTCGACGTTGGGTCGGGTCCTTCGATCAAGCATCGCCCGGGGCAGCGGGCCTGTGACCGGTCGCGGGTCACAAGGACACGGGCCATCCGGCCCCATCTAGCACGTGCATTCGGGGGGGCCGAACGTCACGAGCGATGGGGCCGCGCGGCCGATGCCGAGCGCCGGAACCACGCGCACGATGCCCGCATACCGGTCACCGACCTCGGGCCGAGCGTCCGCCACCGAATCGAGATGATCTCGTGCCGATCGACGAGGAACCGTCGTCGCCAACCGCTGCCGGCTTCGTCGTGGCCATCCTGGACGGCGAGGTCGTCGTGAACCTCGATGGGGTTCTCCGCCGCGCCGGAGCGCAACTCGTCCCGAAGCTGCGGGTCGGTGACTGGGTCCGCGTCGGCCCGGAGCCGTCGCTAGGCGGCGCCCGCGTCGATGGCCTGGATGACGGCGTCGCTCAGCGCAGGCCAGGCCTCCAACGCCCACGGCCCGTAGTCGCGGTCGGTGAGGACGACCACGGCGATGTCGATGGCCGGGTCGACCCAGAGGAATGTGCCTGACCCACCGAAGTGGCCGAATGTGCCGGGACTGTTGCTCGTGCCTGTCCAGTGCGGCACCTTACCGTCGCGGATCTCCGCTCCCAGGCCCCAGTCCAGCGGATCGAACGACCCGACTCCGGGCAGCACGCCCTTGAGGCCCGGAAACGCGACCGTCCGCATCGCGTGCGCCGTCGCCGTCGAGAGGAGCGTCGGCCGGAGCAACTCCGAGGCCAGCGCGGCGAGATCCCGCAGCGGCCCGTGCAGTCCCTGCGACGGACGCTCGAGCAGGGCCGTGGCAGTCATCCCGAGCGGGTCCAGCACGCGGGCCCGCAATGCGGCCTCGAACGGACGCTCCTCACGCTCCGCCAGCAGGGCCCCGAGCAGATCGAATCCGGGGTTCGAGTAGACGCGCCGCGAACCGACCCGGGTGACCGCCGTCGCGCCCTCGAACGGCAGGCCGGACGCGTGGGCGAGCAGGTGCCGGACCGTCGCGCCGGGCGGTCCGGCCGGCTCGTCAAGATCGATGGTGCCCTGGTCCACGGCGCTGAGCACGGCCAGCGCGGTCGCAAGCTTGGTCAGCGACGCCCAGCGGAATCGATGGTTCGCGTCGCCGTGCGTCGCGATCACCCCGTCCGGCCCGACCACGGCCATCGCCACGTGCTCGGCCCTCCAGGTGTCGGCGGCGGCGAGGACTCGCGCGAGATC
>JANOTJ010000277.1:0-31435 GCA_031416295.1 Chloroflexota bacterium | reverse complement strand
GAGCTTCCTGGCGGTGATCCTGGCCCTCGCGCTGATGCGCGACGACGACCTCCATCGAGCCCGACTCATCCCGCGTCCGGGCTCGCCCCGGGAGGTCTGGGAGAACCTTGTCGAGGGCCTGCGGTTCGTGCGCCGGACGCCGATCGTGCTGATGGCGGTGACCGTCGTGGGCCTCGTGGCCACCTTCGGCATGAACTTCATGGTCATCATCCCGCCGTTGGCCGCGGACATCCTGCGCAGCGACGCGTCGGGCTACGGGTTCCTCATGACCGCGTCAGGGCTCGGTGCCCTGGCGGCAGCGATCGGCCTCGTGGTGGCCGGCAAGCCGCGACCCGGACAGATCGCCGGCGGCGCGATCGTGCTCGGGGTGGCCTCGCTGGCCCTCGCCCTGTCCACGTCCTTCCCGCTGTCCCTGCTGCTCATGGTGCCCGTGGGGGCCGGCGGGATCGCGATGGCGGCGACCGCCAACGCCACCATCCAGCTCAATGTGCCCGATGGCCTGCGCGGCCGGGTGATGAGCGTCTACACAACGGTCTTCGCAGCCTCGATCCCGATCGGAGGTCTGGCCGCGGGTGCCCTGGCCTCGACCATCGGAATCCTGGAGACGGTCGCGGTCGGTGGCGCGCTCTCGCTGGCGACCGGCCTCGGCGCGCTCGTGTGGTGGCGGCGCATCCAGACCGCGACCGCGCGCTCGCAGCCCGGCGCCGCGCGCTCGCAGCCGACACCCGTGCTGCCTCAGCCGGCGGTGGAGTCCGGCGTCCCGAACACGAGGGCCGCGTTCAGCCCGCCGAAGCCGAACGAGGTGCTGAGCACCCGCCGGTAGTCGCCCGGGCGCCCGTAGCGCAGCAGTCCTGGCAGGAGCGCCGCGACGTCCGGGTCGGGCGATCGCAGGTTCGCAGACGCGGGTGCCCAGCCATCGCGGATGGCCAGCGCGCAGATGGCCGCCTCGATGGCCCCCGAGGCACCGAGCGGGTGCCCGTACAGTGCCTTGGTCCCGCTGACCGGCACGTCACGTGCCCGTGGCCCGAGGGCCAAAGCGATCGCCCGGGCCTCGGCCACGTCCCCGAGCGGGGTCGACGACGCGTGGGCATTCACGTAGTCGATCCGGGCGGGCTCTACCCGGGCGTCGGCCAGCGCGATGGAGGCCGCGCGGGCCGCTTCCCGACCGTCGGCGCGGGGCTGGACCATGTGGTGGGCGTCGGAGCTCGCGCCGTAGCCGAGGACCTCCGCGTAGGGCGTGGCTCCGCGCCGTTCTGCGGCCTCGGCCTCCTCCAGGACCAGGAGCGCGGCGCCCTCGCCCATCACGAACCCGTCGCGGTCCGCGTCGAATGGCCGGGCCGCCGAGCCCGGATCGTCGTTGCGACCGGCCGACAGCGCCCGGATGATGTCGAAGGCCCCGAAGGCGAGGGGCGAGAGCGGGATCTCGCAGCCACCGGCGATGGCCGCATCCACCCGGCCCTCGCGCAGGTCGCCGAGGGCTTCGCCCAGCGCCACCGCTCCCGATGCGCACGAGTTGGCCGTGGACAGGATCGGGCCGCGGACACCGAGCGCGATACCGAGGTTGGCCGGGGCCGCGCCGCCGAAGACCGCCAGGGCGAGGTTCGGGGCGACCTGGCGGATCCCCTTGTCCAGGAACCGCTCGTGCTGGGCCTCGGCATAGGCGATGCCCCCCAGCGCCGAGCCGAGGTAGATCCCGATCCGCTCCGGCGCGGCCGCGCCATGGGCGCCCGGCACGAACCGGGCGTCCTCGAGCGCCAGGCGCCCCACGACCAGCCCGAACTGGCTGAACCGATCGAGCTGGCGGGCCGTCTTCGCGTCCATCCACGTCAGCGGGTCGAAGTCGTCCACCTGGGCCGCGACCTGCGAGCGGAACGGCGCTGGATCGAAGCGGTCGATGCGCTTGACCGGCGAGCGTCCGGCCCGAAGACCCGCCCGGAACGCGTTTACGCCCGTGCCGATTGCCGTGATGACCCCGATCCCGGTGATCCAGATCCGGCGGCGCGGCGTGCTCATGTCGCATGGTCCGTGGTGGGCGCCGGTGCGGACCGGACGAGCGGCGCGATCGCCTCGGCGAGCGCCTTGAACGTGTCCAGGGTGCGGCCCGCGATGGGCCGCGTGAACCAGCGCTCCACGACCGTCGCGAACCCTGGCAATCGAGGCCGGAAGTCGTGCTCGATGGTCACCCGGCACCCGTCACCGTCGTCGCGCGGCTCGATGCGCCAGGTGACGTCCATGCTCTTCGTCGCGCCCGCGACGTGGACGAAGCGCAGGCGCAGCGTCTCGGGCTCGCTCCAGGTACGCGAGCGCCAGGTGACCGGCAGGCCCAGGCCGAGGACATCGATGAGCGGTCGGCGGGCGATGAAGTCGACGATGAGACTGTCGTCGGCGCTCCGCACGATGGCCGTTGAGCGTCGGTAGTGGGGCAGGAAGGTCGCCCAGCGCTCGACGTCGCGGGCGAGGGCGAAGACGACAGCCGCCGGAGCATCGATGTCGATGGCGATCTCGCTGTGCATCCTGGTCAGCGTCCCGAGGTGCGCGCGAGCATGTGTCGCGACAGTTCGCCGAGGCGCATCCGCGCGGTCTCGCCCGGGCCGAACCATCCGGCCGTGTCCGTGGAGCCATCCGTCTCGTCGCGCAGTTCGCCGCCCACGATCCGGACGCGGTACACGATGCGGATGGCATGCAGCGGCACGGCGCCACTGCCCGCGCTGAAGAGGCGGTCGCTGACGTCGAGGAGCTCGATGATCTCGCCGCGCAGCCCGGTCTCCTCGGTGAGTTCGCGCAGGGCCGCGTCGATGGGCGCTTCTCCGAACTCCACGCCGCCGCCCGGCAGCGTCCAGATGTCGCCGAGGCCGATGGATGGGGCGATGTGGCAGAGCAGCACACGGCCGCGCTCGTCGAGGCACAGGGTGTACGCCGCCAGGCGGGTCCGGCCGGGCGGGCCTGGCGCTACCTCGCCTCGGATCGTCACGGCGCGAGGAGCGCGGCAAGGAAGCGGGGATCGAGCCCGCGGGAGGCCGGGACGAGGTCGCCCATCACGAGGCTCATGGTCGCACGGACGCCGGGCCGCGCGGCGAGTCGTCGTGCGGCGTATTCCAGGAGCGCCGGCCGGGCAAGGAACAGCTGGACCAGGGTCGAAACGGCGTCCTTGGTCGCGAACCGCCGGCGCATCGAGCGCTCATAGGCGGCCATCGCTCGATCGCCGTCACCGGGCGGCCCATCGAGCGCCGCGCGAACGGCCGACGCACCGAGTTCGGCCGACACGAGTGCCCGGTGCAGGCCCTCTCCGGTGAACGGGTCCAGGAACCCCGCGGCGTCGCCAACGAGCAGCCAGCCAGGTCCCGCGCGCCGTGTGACGCGGACCCCGAGCGGTGCGGCGCCAGCGACCCGCTCGCACGGGTCGGAGCCCCGCCACGGGGCCGGATCGTCGTCGGTCGGAGGGATGCCCGCGACGATCTCGGCGGCCACGGCGTCCGCCCCGCGCGCCGCGAGCGCCGCCGACCACGTCCGGCCCAGCACGATCCCGATGTTCACCCGACGGCCCGGCACCGGGGCGATGCCGACGTACCCATCGCGGAGCACGCGCAGGCGACCGTCGAGGGCGAGCTCGTCGATCCGCGGGTCGGGCAGGTGGTGACTGAGTCCGACGCGCCGGCCGAGGCGGGTCGCCCGGTGCACGCCGGCCGCCCGAGCCACGCTCGAGTTCGCGCCATCGGCGCCCACGACGATCCGGGCCGTGAGTCGCGTGGCGCCATCGGGCCCCACCAGGTCCAACTCGGCGCCGCCTCCGGGCGCAGCCAGCGACACGCTGCGGACGGTCACGCCGGTGCGAATGTCGACACCCGCCGCCCGCGCCGTGGCGAGCAGCAGCGGGTCCAGCGCGGAGCGGTCAAAGCCCACCGCGGTCGGGTGCTCGGCGCCGGCCGCGCCGTAGGTCAGCCGCACGACCGCGCCGCCCGTGGTTTCCAGGCGCATGGCCGGGATCGCTCGCGCGACGCGGGCAAGGTCGGCCTCGGCCAGGCCGACCCGCCGCAGGGCGGCCATCGTCGCGGGCGAACTGAATACGCCGCAGGCCCGCCATCGCCATGCCGGAGCGCGTTCCACGAGGGTGACCTCCAGTGCGGCGCGGGCGAGGTACGTGGCGAGGACCGCACCGGCCGGACCACCGCCCACGACGACCACCGTCCTCGAGGTCACGATGTCCGTTGCCGCGCCCGTGCCGCCAGCGCCCATCGATGGCCGAGCAGCCCGGTCCCGCGCCAGACGACGTCAAGGTCGGCCTGCGCGAGCATGGCCAGCAACTCCGCCCGGGTGTAGGCACGGCGAACGGACATCGGCGCATCGTGTCGGGTGTATCGATTACGTGTCGTGACGCGCGTGAGCAGCCAGGCGCCGAGGTACGCCGCACGACCCCGGATGAGGTCATTGACGATGATCCCGAGCCGCGCGACGCGGACCATCTCGCGCACCAGCGTGACGACCTCCTCTGGCGCCAGGTGGTGCACGACGAGCGAGCAATGGACGACATCGATGGAGCGATCGGGGTAGGGCAGCGACCGACCATCGCCGAGTTCGATGGTCAGGTCCGCGGATGCGATGAGGTCCTCCAGGGCCGGGTCCGCGACGAGCGCCGCGGCGAGGATCTCCGGGCGGCTGTCCAGGGCGATCGCTCGAACCCGACCCGATCGGCGTCTTTCGTGGCCCAGCCGCGCCCGGCGGACCAGCGCCGCCGGGATGTCGGCGCCCCCCGTCCCGACATCGAGCATCGTCACGATGCGGTCATCGTCGGGGCCGCGCCAGATGTCGGCGACCAGGGCATCGAGGGCTCCGCCGGAGAGGCTGACTCCACCCAGCCAGCGGTTCACCCGGCGCAGGTCGCGCAGGTTACCGATCAGCGCGGCCGGATCGTCGAGCGGGCCGTCGAGCAGTTCCTCGACGTCGGGGGTGCGTCGCATCAGGACTCGGAGGGTATCCTGTCGCGGGTCCCGACTCGCGACCCTGGGACCACGCGAGGTAGGCGGAGGTGCCGTGATCATCGTCGCCGGTGAGGCGCTCATCGATCTGATCGCGTCGCCGGACGGGCGCCTCGCAGCCATGCCCGGTGGTGGGCCGTACAACACGGCGCGGACGATCGGACGCCTGGGCGGCGCGGTCGCGTTTCTGGGTCGGGTCTCGCGGGATCGCTTCGGCCAGCGCCTCCGGGCGAATCTGGAGCTCGATGGCGTCGCCCTGGACCTGCTTGTCGCGACCGACGATCCGACGACCCTCGCCGTGGCCGAGCTCGACGGATCCGGTGCGGCGTCGTATCGGTTCTACACGCTCGGGACGTCGGCTCCGGGCCTCGCCGACACGTCCATCCAGGGTGCGCTCGCGCGCGCCCCCGGGGCCCTCCACCTGGGCACGCTCGGGCTCGTGCTGGAGCCCATGGCCACGACGCTCGAAGCCCTTGTCGGCAGGGTCCCGGACACGACCCTGGTCATGGTCGATGTCAATGCGCGGCCGACGGCCACACCCGACGCCGTCGCCTACCGGGCGCGGGTCGAGCGGATCCTGGCCCGGGCCGACGTGATCAAGGTGAGTACCGACGACCTGCGGTTCCTGTACCCGGACCTCGACCTCCAGGCGGCACTCTCGGCCATCGCCTCGCCGGCTTCGGGTGGTTCGAGGGCGGTCCTGTGCACGGCCGGCGGCGACCCGATCGTGGTGGCGGTCGGCCCGCAGCGGGTGACCCTGGCCGTACCGCCTGTCGAGGTGGTCGACACGGTCGGCGCGGGCGACGCGTTCGGCGCTGGGTTCCTGCATGCCTGGGTGCGCGGCGGACGGACCCGCGAGGACCTCCGCGTCATCGACGCCGTGACCGCCGCCGCGCGCTTCGGCAGTCGGGTCGCGGCGCTGACCGTGGGGCGGGCGGGAGCCGAGCCACCGTACGCCCGCGAGATGGAGGTCGGCGCATGAGCGGGCCGACGCGACGGGGGCTCGCGACCCTGGCCCTTACCCTGGCGGCCGTACTGACGACGATCGGCCCGGCGGGTGCCGCGACCGCGACGGCTGCACTGGCGTTCCCGCACCAGAGCCTGGGCAACCGCGGCGTCGACGTGAAGGCCATCCAGGGCTTCCTCCGCCACCATGGCTCGATGGCGGACCGGGTGGACGGCGTGTACGGCACGACCACCGTGGCCGCGGTCCGGACCTTCCAGGCCAGCCGCGGCCTCACCGTGGACGGCAAGGTCGGCCAGCACACGTGGGCGGCCCTGCTCGTCCGGGTGGCTCCCGGGAGCACCGGAGAGGCGGTCAGGGCCCTCCAGCGCCAACTCAACGAGAAGCGTGCCGCCGGCGTGCCCGTCGACGGCGTGTACGGTGCGCTCACGCAGGGTGCGTTGCGCTCCTTCCAGCGCCACGCGCGGATCGGCGAGACGGGCATCGTCGGCGCCGTCACGTGGCAGGCGCTCATCGCCCACTTCGAGCGACCGGCGTTCGGCAGCAAGGTCTGCGACTACCAGGTCGGCAACGGCCTCGCCGACTGGGGCACGGCCGCAGCCATCGGCCAGATGGAGGCCGCAGCGTCCGTCGTGGAGAACCTCGGCCACGGGCGCGTGGCCGTTGGCGATGTCGGGTTCGAGCACGGTGGGGACATCCCCGGACACGACAGCCATGAGCGCGGGCTGGACGTGGACGTGCGCCCGATGCGCACCGACCGCGCACAGTGCAGGTGGGGCGTGAACTACCGCTGGTCCACCTATGACCGAGCCGCCACGCGCGATCTCATCAAGGCCATCCGGGCCACGGCGCCGGGACACATCAAGCTCATCTACTTCAACGATCCGGTGCTCGTCCGCGAGGGTCTCACGTCCTGGTCCACGGGCCACGACAACCATGTCCATGTCCGTTACTGCGAACGGGTGCACCCGGTCGCGGCGTACGACTGCTGAGACGAGACATGCACGACGGCATACTGACCGGAGCGCACGACGAGGCCCGACGGCGTCCCTTCGACCGGGAAGGTCTGGTCGGCCGGGTGGCGCCTTTCGCAACTGCCGCGGTCGCCGCGGTGGTCCTCGGCGCCGCTGAGGCTCGCGACCTCCACGTCACCTGGCTTGCCATCGGCACGATCCTGACCGCCCTGACCATCGGGCTGGCGCTGGTCGTGCCCTGGCGTCGGCTGCCGATGTGGGCGGACGTCCTGCCGCCTCTTGTCTACCTCGCAGCCGTTGGCGCAATCCGCGAGGCAGCCGGGGGTGGCCCCTCGGGCTATGCGCCGCTCGTTCTCCTCCCGGTCATGTGGGTCGCGCTCTATGGACAGCGCTCGCAGCTCATCGCCTGCGTGATCGGGACGATGGTCGTCCTGGCCGTGCCGATCATCGTGGTCGGTGACCCGGCATACCCGTTCGGTGAGTGGCGACGGCTGATCATCCTGACTCTGGTCGGGGCGACCATGGGCTTGATCGTCCAGTCCCTGGTCCACGCGTCGCAGGCGAGCACGGAACGCGCCGTGGCCCGCGGTCGCGAGCTCGCCGAGCAACGCGATGTCATCCAGGCCATCGTGCAGGCCGCGTCGGACGCAGTCCTGTCCTTCGACGCGTCGGGAACGATCATGACCGCCAACGACGCGGCTGCCTTGATGTTCGGACGCGACGACCTCGTCGGGTCGGACGTGTTCGACACGCTGGTCCCCGACGAGCACATCGAGCGGCTGCGCGCCGGATTCGGGCGGGTCATCGTCCAGCAAGGTCCCACGGACCGCGAGGTGCGCTTCGAGGCGGACCTCCGCCGCGCCGACGGCTCACGGGTACCCGTGGAGATCTCCGTGGCTCGGACCGACGGGCCGACCGGGATCCGCATCCACGCGTTCGTCCGAGACACGACCGTTCGCCGCGATGCCGAGCGCGGGGCACGTGACCACCTCGCTGATCTGGCCCGGCTGCTGGCCGTCGCCCGCGAGCTGGGGCAGTCCTCCAGTGAGGGTCGGGCGGTCATCTGCGATGCGGCACGGGGACTCGCCGATGCCGACTTCGTCCTCTTCTACACCGCTGACGGTCCCGATGGCCGGCTGGTCGTGTCCGGTGCCTCGAGCGGCGCGGGCATCCGGGCGGACATCGTCCTGGACCCCGACCGCTCGATCGCGGGCCAGGTGCTCCGGAGCGGCGTGCCCGTGTTCTCGGGGGATCTTGCCGCGGACCCGCGGGTGGATCCGGCCGTTGCGAAGCGCGTGGATGCGGGCGCCGCGTACTGGCAGCCTATCGAGAGCGACGACCGCGCGGTCGGGGTCGTCGTCATCTACTGGCGCACCACCATGCGTTCGCTTCCGGAGCGCACCAGCGCGCTCATCGGACTGTTTGCGACCCAGGTGGCGGCCGTCATCGAGCGCTCCGATCTGCTGACCAGGCTCGAGCACCTGGTCCGCACGGATGCGCTGACCGGTGCGGCGAACCGGCGCGCCCTCGATGAGGCCCTGGATCTGGCCATCGCGAACGGACGACGGTCCGGGCGGCCGGTGTCGGTGGCGATGCTCGATCTCGACCACTTCAAGCGTTTCAACGATGAGCGCGGACACCAGGCCGGCGACGACCTGTTGCGCGGCGTCGCGGCCGCCTGGATGGGCGAGCTGCGTCCCGGCGACACGCTTGCACGCTATGGAGGAGAGGAATTCCTGGCCGTGCTTGTCGCGTGCGATGCGGCCGCGGCCATCCTCGTCGCGGACCGGCTGCGCGCGGGCGTGCCGGGCAACGCGACCGCCTCGGCCGGCACCGCCACCTGGGATGGCCATGAATCGATCCCGGCGCTCATCGCCCGCGCTGATAGGGCGCTCTACGCGGCCAAGGACGGCGGCCGGGACCGGACCGTTCCGAGCCCGCTGCCACCGGACACGGCGCAGGCGGAGGACCATCCGGACCCGGTGCAGGCGGAGGACCATCCGGACCCGGTGCCATAATGGCCGCGATGGTCACCCGATCCGACTCCACCGTCGTACCCGCGCCATCGTCGGCGCCCAACTCCTGGGGCTTCGGCGACGGCCAGGCGATCCCCTGGGATTACGCCCCGGCGCCCGAGGCCCGCGACATCGTCACGCTCAAGGAGCACTACGGGCTGTTCATCAACGGCCGCGAGGTACGTTCGTCGGACGGCGCCACGTTCACGACCATCGACCCGTCCACGGAGTTGCCGCTCGCGCAGGTCGCCCGCGCGACGCCGGCCGACATGGACAAGGCAGTCCGGGCCGCGCGCCGAGCCTATCGCCGATCGTGGGGTCAGCTCAGCGGCAAGGAGCGGGCCAAGTACCTGTTCCGGATCAGCCGAATCCTCCAGGAGCGCTCGCGCGAGTTCGCCGTCCTCGAATCGATGGACTCGGGCAAGCCCATCAAGGAATCACGCGACGTGGACGTGCCCCTCGCCGCCAGCCACTTCTGGTACTACGCCGGCTGGGCGGACAAGCTCGAGTATCTGTTCCCGGGGCGCGTGGCCCGACCGCTCGGGGTCGCTGCGCAGATCATCCCGTGGAACTTCCCGTTGCTGATGCTCGCCTGGAAGATCGCCCCGGCCCTCGCCGCCGGCAACACGGTCGTGCTCAAGCCCGCGTCCACCACGCCCCTGTCGGCGCTCCTGTTCGCGGACGTCTGCGTGCAGGCGGACCTGCCCCCGGGCACGGTCAACATCGTGCCTGGCCCTGGCGAGGTCGGGATGGCCCTGGTCACCCACCCGGGCGTGGACAAGGTCGCGTTCACTGGCTCGACGGAGATCGGTCGCAAGATCTTTCGGGGGGTGGCCGGCACGGACAAGGCGCTCACCCTGGAGCTCGGCGGCAAGGCCGCCAACATCGTCTTCGACGACGCACCACTGGACCAGGCGATCGAGGGTATCGTCAATGGCATCTACTTCAACCAGGGCGAGGTGTGCTGCGCGGGTTCACGGCTGCTCGTCCAGGAATCGATCCAGGACACGTTGATCGAGAAGCTCAAGGATCGACTGGCCACCCTGCGCGTGGGCGACCCCCTGGACAAGAACACCGACGTCGGGGCGATCAACTCGCGCGCCCAGCTCGAGCGCATCACGGAGCTCGTGGCGTCGGGCGTCGCCGAGGGCGCGGAGCTGTACCAGCCCGCCTGCGACCTGCCCGAGCGCGGCTACTACTTTCGCCCGACGCTGTTCACCAACGTGGCCATGAGCCATCGCATCGCATCCGAGGAGATCTTCGGGCCGGTGCTCTCCGTGCTCACGTTCCGGACCCCGGATGAGGCCGTCGAAAAGGCCAACAACACGCCCTACGGCCTGTCCGCCGGCATCTGGACCGACAAGGGCTCGCGCATCCTGGACATGGTCAGCAAGATGAAGGCGGGCGTGGTCTGGGCCAACACCTTCAATCGATTCGATCCGACCTCGCCGTTCGGCGGCTTCAAGGAATCCGGCTTCGGGCGCGAGGGCGGCATGCATGGGCTGCACGCGTACGTGCGCCTGGAGGATCGCTGATGCCGGCCGACCGCGCGCCGCGTATCGAGGTCCGCAAGACCTACAAGCTGTACATCGGCGGCGCCTTCCCGCGCACGGAGAGCGGGCGCTCGTACCTCGTGCACGGTGCCGATGGGACCCCGCTGGCCAACGCCTGCCGGGCCTCGCGCAAGGACCTCCGCGATGCCGTCCGGGCCGCCCGTGCTGCACAGACTGGGTGGGCCCGCAAGACCGCCATGAACCGTGGCCAGATCCTGTATCGGGTCGCGGAGCTCATGGAGGGCCGACGCGACCAGTTCACGGCCGAGGTCGCGACCGCCGAGGGCATCAGCGACGCGCGTGCACGAAGCGCTGTCGACCGGGCCATCGATCGCTGGGTCTGGTACGCCGGCTGGGCGGACAAGATCGCCCAGGTCCTGGGCTCCAGCAATCCGGTCGCGGCGCCGTACTTCAACTTCACCATTCCCGAGCCCACGGGAGTCGTGGGCATCGTGGCGCCCGAGACGTCCTCACTGCTCGGACTCGTGAGCCGGCTGGCCCCGCCGCTGGTCAGCGGCAACACGGTCGTGCTGGTCACCTCGGAGACGCGGCCACTGCCGGCGGTGACCCTCGGCGAGGTCCTCGCCACATCCGACGTGCCGGGCGGCGTCGTCAACATCCTGACCGGCCACAAGCGTGAGCTGGTGCCCGTGCTTGCGGGCCACGTGGACGTGGATGCTCTGGACACCTGGGGCGTTCCGGACACGATGCGGCTCGAGACCGAACAGCTCGCCGCCGACGACATCAAGCGCGTGCTGCGCCGCCCGACGACCGTGTCCGAGGCTCGCTTCGATTGGCTGGACGATCGCGCGAGCGAACGCCCGGAATGGATCGCCGCGTTCCTGGAGATGAAGACGGTCTGGCACCCCATCGGCGTCTGAGCCGTGGCCCTGCGTCCGGATCCCGAGGTCGGGTACCGGCGACCCGGTGACCACCGCCGCGCCGACGGCGTCATCGAGCGCCGCGTCTTCATGCAGGCGTCTCCCCGCGTGGTCTGGGCGACCCTCCACGACCCGGCGGCGCTGGGCGCCATCTTTCCCGAGGTCGAGTTCGGACCAGCCGGACCGTCGTGGCCCGCCGCCGCGACCAGCCGGACCGGACGCGCTCGGCTGGGCCTGCTTCGCGAACGAGCTCGCGCCGAGAGCCTGGAAGCTCGGCCCGAATCGATGTTCCGGATGCGCGTCACGGGCTCGGGCTTCGAGAGTGAGTGGGCGTGGCGTCTCGAGCCGGTCGCGGGCGGCACCAGGGTCAGTCACAGCGGCATGCTTGAACCCGCGGACCGCTGGGCGACCATCCTTGTGCGACTCGGCCGGGCAACGCTGGCATCGCGCGTGGAGGCGCACCTGCGCCTGCTCAAGGAGCGCTCCGAGGCGGCTGAGCGGTCGCCCGTCGCGTGACCTCGCAGCCTGACGGGCGGGACGTGGCCGCCCGATGGGCGTGACCTCGCCGCCTGACGGGCGGGACGTGGGCCGCTGACCTCCGCTACCGTGCGGGGGTGGACCCCCTGATCATCGGCCTGGTGGCTGTCAGCGCCGTCCTCCACGTCGCGTGGAACGTTCGGCTCAAGACCGCCGGCGACCCGCTCCGGGCCGCCACGGTGGGCATGCTCGCGGCAACGGTCGGGATCGTCCCGATCGGCGCCGCGGCGTGGGTCGTCGCGGGATCACCGACGCTGCCACCCCTGGGCATCGCCCTCGGGATCGTCTCGGGCGTGGTCGAGGGCGCGTACTTCGTCCTGCTGTCGGCGGCCTACCGGCGCGGCGACCTGTCGGTCGTCTATCCGATCGCGCGGGGGACGGCGCCGCTGATCGCGGTCGCGCTGGGGGTCGGCGTGCTTGGCGAGCGCCTGGGGGTGGCCGGGTCGCTGGGCGTGGTCGCGCTGCTGGCCGGATTCCTCGTGCTCCAGCGGCCGTGGCGCGCACTTCAGGGGCGTCGCGGACTCGATCCGGCGGTAGCGTTCGCGCTCGCGACTGGCGTGACGATCGCGACCTACACCGCGCTCGATCGGGTGGGTGCGCGCCTCATCGATCCGCTGCCCTACGCGGCCATCCTGTGGGTGACGACGTCCGTCGTCCTCGTGCTGTGGGTCCGGTTCGTGGCTCGGGATGGCGGCCGCGTGTTCAGCGGCGGCGCCGACGAGGCGCGGCGGGCCGCGATCGGTGGCTACCTCACGCTCGGCGCGTACGTGCTGATCCTGGTGGCCCTGAGCGTCGCGCCACTGTCCGGGGTCGCGCCCCTGCGCGAGAGCGCCACGGTCTTCGCGGCGGCCTGGGGCTCGGTCCGGTTGCGGGAAGCGGTCACCGGTCGCGAGACGGCACGTCGGATCGGGGCGTCGGTGCTGATCGTGGCGGGCGCCCTGTTACTCGCGATTGGCGGCTGACTCGGGGATGCAGGGCCCCATGGACGACCGCCGCGGCGGGCTCCCGTCGTCCCGCTTTCGGCGGCCCCCCACGTCCCGCGCCACTTCCCGCTGGCGACGCTCCCCGCGCCACCTCCCGCTCCCCGCTGGCGACGCTCCCCGCTGGCGACGCTCCCCGCTGGCGGTCGCTCCTGGACATGAGCGCAAGCCGTAGATGCACATTCCCGATGAACGCCTCGTGGATCGATCCCCACACTGACATCCGTGTCGATCTGGGCGAGCGATCGTGCACGGCTGTGGCGAAAGTGCATCTGAGGCTTGCGCCGCGGCCGTGCTGGGGGCGGCCGCGGCGCGGGCTACGCGGGCTCCGCGGGCGTGACGCCGAACACCCGCCGGCGGCCCCAGCGGCCGTTGACGAGGGCGACACCCGCGATGACCAGCGCGGTGCCAAGGATGAGTCGCGCGTCCACCGGCTCCTGCAGGAAGATGAAGCCGAGGGTGATGCCCACGATCGGCAACAGGTAGGCCACGAGCGTCGTGCGCGTCGCACCCCATCGGGCGAACAGACGGAAGACGAACAGGTAGGCGAGTCCTGAGCCAAGGATGCCCAGCCACAGGATGGCGAAGATGGCCTGGAGGTCCGGCCGCGCGTTCCAGGGCTGCTCCAGCACGAGCGCCAGGACCGACGTGATCGCCGCCGCGAACGTCACCTGGAACACCGCCGGGATGATCGTCGGCAGCTTCCGGACGTTGCGGCGCGAGTAGACGGCGCCTGCCGCGTAGCTGAACGTCGCGCCAAGCAGGGCAAGCTTGCCGATAAGCGGCGAGTCATCGGTGCCGTCAAGGCCTCGACTGGTGATGATCACGACACCGACGAAGCCGATCAACAGCCCTGCCACGCCGTTCACGCGCATCGGTTCGTCGCGCAGGAAGAGCGCTGAGAGGACGATCGCGAACAGCGGAACGGGCGAGGTCAGGATGGCCGCCAGCGACGAATCGACCGACTGCTCGGCCCAGGTGATGAGCCCGAACGGGATGACCACGTTGATGATCGCCATCACCAGGAGATGCCCGTAGATCCGCCGATCTCGTGGGACCGCGGTGCCGCTCAGACGCAGGGCCGACCACAGGAACACGCCGCCGACCAGGAGCCGCAGCGCGACGAGCGTGAACGTCCCGAAGTCGTCCACCGCGAGCTTGATGAACAGGTAGCTCGATCCCCACATGAACCCGAGCGCCAGGAAGATCAGCCAGTCGATTCGGTTGGAGGGCTGCGTCATCGGCGCAGTGTACCGAGGGATGGCCTAGCCCGATAGGCCAATGAACGGCCTGGGCGGATACGGTTGCGATCGGTCATCACATGCAGGAGAACCCGGTGGTCGCGTGGTCCGTTGCAGCGTGCGGCGCCAGCGTGGTTCACGACCACTCCGCCCTACCGCCAGCGGGTCAGGATCGCCTCTCGATCGAACAGCTTCACGCCGATCCGCAGGCCGACCAACGCCACGGCCAGGATGATCGAGGCCAGCACGACGTACCCGACGGCACCGACCAGCACGGTCCCTGTGGCCTGGACCAGGACTACGCCCACGATGGGCACGATGATCACTCCGCCGATCTGCTGGGCGACGCGAGGATCGTTGACCCGGGCGCTGACGATGACCCCGGCGACGACCGAGAGGAGCCCGACCGCCGGCCCGAGCAGGAACACACCGGCCAGCCATGACGGGTCCGTGACGACCCCGAACAGGTTCGGCCCGTAGACGACCGACGCGAGCGCCACGAACACGATGTACGTGACGAGCCCCGCCAGGACGCCAGGCACCAGGGCCGCGATGGACTTGCCCGCGAGCAGCTCCACGGTCCGGATCGGCGCCGCGAGGACTGGCTCCAGGGAGCGCGCCTGTTTCTCGCCGATGATGCTGAACGTGGCGATGGACAGCGGGATGTAGGCAGGCATGAGCAGGAAGAACACGAGGAACTGCTGGACCGCGAAGGCGCCGGCCAATTCGCCTTGCGAGAAGCCGGCCCAGTCCGGCCGCTGCAACAGCACCTGCTCAGCGAGCTGCGCCGGCAACGCCCGTTCGCCGACCGCGGCCGCGAGCAGGATCGGCGCCACGGTCAGGATCAGCGGCGGGACGAGGATCGTGGAGACCAGCAGGCGATTGCGGACCATCTCCATCCACTCGCGGCGCAGCAGTGTCCACAGGATCGAGGGGCGCATCAGGCGGCCTCCCCCTCGGCGCCCGGCCGGACGCCCATGATCTCGAAGTAGATGGCCTCCAGGGACAGCCGCTCGACGCGCACCTCGATCACGTCCGCGCCAACGCCAACGAGCGCGCGCACGACCGATGGCGCCACGGCCGCCGGATCGGACGCGACGACGTGCAGGAGACCATCGACCAGTTGGGTCGAGGTGACCCCGGCCACGGCGCCGACGGCGGCCGAGATGGCCGGGTCGATGGGCGGTTCCAGGGACGCAGCCACGCCGGCCACGTCGGCCACGCCGGCGATGCCGGAACCGAGGCGCACGGTCAACCGGCGCTCCCCGTGGCTGCCCCGCAGGTGCGCCGGCGAATCGACCCGCAGCAGGCCGCCGCGAACGAACGCGATCCGGTCGCACAGCCGGTCCGCCTCGTCGAGGTTGTGGGTCGCGAGCACGATCGTGCGACCGGCCCGGCGCAGCTCCTCGATCGCCTCGCGGACCACGAACGCGGCCTCCGGATCGAGGGCCGCCGTCGGCTCGTCGAGGAACACCACCGCCGGGTCGTGGAGCAGCGCCCGGGCGATGGCCAGTTTCTGCTTCATGCCCTTGCTGAACGTGCCGGCGCTATCGTCGCGCCGGTCCCACAGCGCGAAGAGGCGCAGGTAGCGCTCGATGCGCTCGGCGCGGTCCGCCGCCTCGAGGCCGTACAGCCGCCCGAAGAAGTCCAGGTTCGCCCGGGCCGACAGCTTGTCGTAGAGCCCCGGCGTCTCGGTCAGGACGCCGACCCGTGCGCGCACCTCGTCCGCCTCGCTGACCACGTCAAGACCATCCACCGTGGCCGTGCCTTCGGTCGGCTCGATGAGCGCCGTGAGCATCCGGACCGTCGTCGTCTTGCCCGCGCCATTGGGCCCGAGCAGCCCGAGGACCTCGCCCCGATGCACGTCGAGGGACACGTCCCGGACGGCCCAGCGGTCGCCGAAGCGCCGACCGAGGCCAGTGGCGCGCAGGGCGAGGGTGGGATCGGTCATCGGCATCGGAAGTCTGCCGCGAATCGAACCTGCGCGTGCGCGCAGCCGGTATGCACCGCCACGCCCGGCTACGCTTGCGAGTGCATGGACCCAGCGCTGCCCGCAAACCTCGCCGCGCGACTCGTCGATCTCGAGCCGCTGGCCGCGGCAAACCCGTCGGCCATACGCGTCGTCCACGCCCCCGGCCGGGTCAACCTGATCGGCGAGCACACCGACTACAACGAGGGCTTCGTCCTCCCTGCCGCCATCGACCTGGGCATCAGCATCGCGCTCATCCCGAGTAACGACCGGCGCGTGGAGCTGACCTTGCGCGATACCGGCGAGCGCGACGGCTTCGATCTCGACGCCACGGGCGAGCGCCGCGGACGCTGGATCGACTACGCGGCGGGCACGGCCTGGGCGCTCGCTGAGGCCGGCCTCGCGACGCGTGGGTTCCGGGGCCTGCTGAACTCCGACCTGCCGTCCGGCGCGGGCCTGTCGTCGTCGGCCGCGATCGAGATGGCGTCGGCATGGGCCCTGTCCGGCGGCGAGCGGCCGGCGATCGATACGATGCGCCTGGCCCAGACCGCGCAGCGCGCCGAGAACGCCTACGTCGGCGTCAACTCCGGGCTGATGGACCAGTTCGCGGTGGCCTTCGGCGTCGCGGACCACGCGCTGCTGCTGGACTGCCGGAGCCTGGAGCATCGGGCGGTGCCGCTGCCGGCCGGGACGAGCCTCGTGATCTGTCACTCGGGCTCGCCGCGCAAGCTCGCGGCGTCCGAGTACAACACTCGTCGCGCCGAGTGCGAACGGGCGGTGACGGGCCTGCGCGCGCTGGACCCGAGCATCCGCGCCCTGCGTGACGTGACCGAGGCGCTGCTTGCGGCCGGTGCCGATCGCCTGGATGCCCAGGCCTACAAGCGCGCCGACCACATCGTCCACGAGAACGAGCGAGTGCTGGCCACCATCGAAGCGCTCCACGCCGGGGACCTCGACGCCGTCGGACGGGCATTCGCCGCCAGCCATGCCTCGCTGCGCGATCGCTTCGAGGTCAGCTCGCCGGCGCTCGATGCGCTGGTCGAGATCGCCTCGGTGGTCCCGGGCGTCATCGGCGCGCGGCTCACGGGCGCCGGTTTCGGCGGCTGCACGGTCAACCTCGTGCACGACGAGGCCGTCGATGCCCTGCGCGAGGCGGTCTTCGCGACGTACTCCGCACGGACCGGCCTGGTGCCGAAGGTCATCCCGGTCCGCGCTGCTGACGGGGCTCGCCGCGTCGCGTGATCGCCCTGCATATCCTGGTCACGGCGCTCGGGGTCGCGCTGGGGGTCCTGTACCCGTTCATCTCCGTGATTCTCGCCGGTTTCGGGTTCACGCCCGGCGAGATCGGCCTCATCTCGTCGGTCGGGGCGGTCGGGTTCACCATCGCCGTGCCCGCCTGGGGCCACCTGGCGGACGTGCGCCTCGGACGGCCGCGGACCCTGCAGCTGTGCGCGCTGGGCGGTGGCGCCGCGGTCGCGGCCCTGCTCCTGCCCGCAACGCCGTTGCTCATCGTCGCGCTGTTCGTGCTGTTCTGGGTCTTCGAGTCGTCGTGGCAGCCGCTGACCGACGCGATCACGGTGAACGCGCTCCGCGGTCGCGACTACGCGAAGGTCAGACTGTTCACCAGCCTCGGCTTCGCTGTCGCGGCCGTTCTCGCGGGGCAGCTCTACGACCGGACGGGGTACGCCTGGGCCTTCGTGCTCTTCGCGGCCGCTGCCCTGGTCATGGTCGTGGCCGCATCGGCCATCCCGGATGCGGCCCGGGCGGACCTCGACGCGCACCGACGGACCACGGCCGTGAGCGGCCGACGAACGTTCAGCTTCGGCTCGAGCGGGGTCGCGCTGCGGGTCGCGCCGCGGCTCGGCCTGGTCCTCCTGGCCAGCGGACTGCTGCACATCGGGATCATCAGTGGCTTCACCTTCCTGTCCCTGCGGATCGAGTCGCTGGGCGGCTCGCCGGGTGACATCGCCCTGGCCTCGGGCGTGTCGGCGGGCACCGAGGTCCCGGCGATCCTGGTGATGGGCGCGCTGGTATCCCGTGTCGGGTTGCGGGCCATCTTCTCGGTGAGCGCCCTGCTGTACGCCGTGTGCCTTGCGTCGTGGACCGTGCTCGACGTGCCACTGGCGATCGTGGCCACGCGGGTCGTGACCGGGGTGGCCTTCTCGGGCATCGTCGTCGCGGTGGTGCTCACGATCGCGGTCCTCCTGCCGGCCGAGCTCCAGGCGACGGGCCAGGCGCTCTTCCAGACGACGGCCTTCGGCATCGCCGCGGTCATCGCGAATGTCGTCGGTGGGCTGCTGTACGAGGGCGGCGGGCACGTCGCCCTGTTCGGCCTCGGCTCCGTCCTGGCAGTGCTGGCCGCGCTGGTCGGCTGGATCAGCTTCCCGCGGGCGTCGGGCCCACGTGTCGCCGGTCAGGCCGGCAGGTTGAGTCCCGAAATCGCCAGCGACGCGTGATCCAGGGTGACGACCCGGTCGCCGCGCGCGAATCGCTCGACGCCCGCGCGAGCGGGCATCACGGCCAGGCCACGTTCGACCAGGATCCGAGCGAGGATGTCCGTCCAGGCTTCCACCGAGCTGCACCCGACGTAGGCGAGTCCAGCGCGCCGGACGACCGCCGGCATCCCCGCGAGGTATGTAGAGCCGCCGTACCTCGCCAGGACCTCCACGGAGCGGTCGGCTTCGTCATCGAGGGCAAGGACGTCCGTCCACGGGCCTGCGGGCGCTCCGCCGGGTTCCACGGTGACCGCCAGGGTCTGGCTCAGGCTTTCCACGACGCGCGCCCCGAGGCTTGCTGCAAGCCCGCCCGGGAGCGGCTCCTCCAGCCAGCAGTCATCGAGATCCTTGACCAGGGACCGAGGCCCGAGGATGACCAGTGCGCCGTCCGTCATGGCCTCGCGGAGGCGTGCGATGCGCGCCGGCGACATCAGGTGCAGGGCTGGGGCGACGATCGTGTCGTAGCCCGTGAGGTCGTCCCGCGGACCCAGGATGTCCGCGTCCAAGCCCAGTCGATGGATGGCAGCATGCACCGGCTGGACGAGCGCTCGATGGGTCAGGCCCGCCTGATGTGGGTCGATCTCGATCGCCCATGCGTCCTCGTAGGAGTGTACGACTGCGACGCGGGCGCGCGGACGCTTCAGCACCTCGGGGGTCGCTTCGCGCACCGCGCGTAGCTCCAGGGCGAGGCGGACGGCCTCGTCCAGGCCTCGATCTGCGGACCCGTCATGGCGCAGCAATCCAGTGTGGTATTGCTCCTGTCCGGAGCGGGTGGGCCGCCACGAGAAGAACAGCGACGCTTCCATGCCGTGGAGCGCCGCCTGCCAGCCCCACAGGCGAACCTGGCCTGGGGGGACCGGGGGATTGAGCGCCGTCCAGTTGATCGGGCCCGGCTGCTGCTCCATCACCCAGGCCCGCCCGGACGGACCCGCCGAGCCGCGAGCGAGGTCCAGCAGATAGGCGTAGGCCTCCGGCCCATCCACGCCGTCTGGATACGCATCGATGGCCGCGATGCCACCCGCCTCGTGGACGTCGCGGGCGTCCACGAACGTGTCATCCCAGTACAGGTTGACGAGAATATCCCGGCCCGGTGATCCCGCGGCCACCACGGCCCGCTGCTCCTGGAGACCGGCCACGACCTGGTGGCTGGCGAAGCGGCGGTGGGCGAGGAGCAGGCTCGGCGACTGGACGGTGGAGGATCGACGCGGAAGCTCCACTTCGTCCCACGAGCCGTACTGGCCCGACCAGAAGGTCGTACCCCAGGCGTCGTTCAGGTGCTCAGGCGTGCCGTAGCGGCCGGCGATCCAGGATCGAAAGGCCGACTCGCAGGCGGGGCACCAGCAGCGTGCCGAATCGTGATTGCCGGGCTCATTGTCGAGCTGCCAGGCGACGACCGCCTGGTGGTCCCCGAAGCGCTCCACGAGCGCGCTGACGATCCGCTGCGCCGCGGCCCGGTAGGTCGGCGCCGTAGGGCACGTGGCCCGGCGACTTCCCGCTGCGCGCGTTGATCCGTCGATGTTCATGAGGCGGATCTCCGGCTGGGCGCGCACCAGCCAGCGAGGCGGGACGGCGGTCGGCGTGCCGAGGACGACCCGGATATCCGCGGCCGCCGCGGTGTCGACGGCCCGCGCCAGCCAGCCCAGGTCGATGACGCCGGGTGTCCGCTCGAGGGCGCCCCAGGCGAACTCGCCGAGTCGGACGAGCTCGAGACCCGTATCGGCCATCCGTCTCGTGTCGTCGGCCCAGCTGGCCTCCGGGTGCTGTTCGGGATACCAGCACACGCCCAGCTTCATCCGCGCACCTCATCTGCCTTCCAGATCTGACCACCGTCCGGCCCAGACTCGGGTTCCCAGCGAAGCAGGCTGCCGCTTGCCGGTCGGAGGAGCGTACGCGTCAAGGCGAGCCCGCGTGCGTCGAGTTGGCCGAGGCGATCGCCCGAGAGCGCGAGGCCGCCGTACGCTGCCAGATGGGCCGCCCACGTCTCGCGGTCCTCGGAGCGCGGGGTCGCGATCAGGCAGTCCGGATCGTTGACCCATAGCCGTCCATGCATCCACGCGCGCGCCCGTCCGGCGGCCAGGGCGCCGCGCAGCGACGGCTGGCTGATGTCGCCGTCGGGCGGCTCCACCTTGTGATCCGTGTCGGGACTCACGCGCATCGCGTCGACAAGGCCGATCGAGGACAGCAGCGGGGCGCCGCAGCCGAGGATCGTGGCGTTGTCGCCGACGGCAGCGCGGATGATGCGCAGCCCCTCGCGGTACGCGGCGATCGGGTCGGCGTCGCCGTGACGCCCGCCGACCATCGCGCCGGCGTACAGGAAATCGAGCTTGTGGAACGCGAAGCCCCATTGGCCCAGGGTGCGGTAGACGTGCGTGAGGTGCTCGGCGGCATCGGGGTGGGTCACGTCCAGGACCCGGATGCGCTGGCCCCAGTGATGCTCCGCAGCGAGCGTCTCCCGGACCAGCCAGTCCGGATGTTCTCGAGCAACACGACTCGACTCGCCGACCAGGAACGGAGCCGTCCAGACGCCCGCCTCGCGACCCCCCGCGCGGATCCGCCCGGCAAGGTCGGCCATGGACGTGATCCGGCCCGAGGGCTCCAGCCAGTCCCCGATGGTCGCCTGGTAGCCATCGTCGATCTGGACGAGTCGCACGTCGAGGCGCTCGCGCTCGATGATGACCAGGTTCTCGGCGACGGCCGCGTCGGTCACATCGTGCCAGTAGCCGTACCATGAGCACCAGCCCGGACCAAGGGCCCGGATCGGACGCGGCGACATCGTCGCGGCGAGGTGATCGCCGGCACCAGCCAGGGCGGCATCGAGGGATGTGGCGACGGGCTGTTCCGTGACCGGACCGTCCGACGAGACCACGAGACGGTCCTCGACCAGGCGGACCCGGATGGTCGCGACCGCACGAGATGGATCCACGGCGAGCCACAGGCGGGTCGGGCCGTCCACGCCGGCCTCGGCGACGGCCAGGAGCCCTTCGCTCGCGAACCCGATGCTCGGCGCGGAGCGCTCGGGTCGAAAGGCCATCGTCTGCCAAACGGCCCGTCGCGGTCGTGGCGAGGCCGGCAGATCGGCGGGATAGGCGCCGGAAGGGCTCCACGATTGCCAGCCGTGTTCGTAGACGCGCGCCCGAGTCGGGTCGTCGAGGCGGATTTCGGCGACGGTTTCGAATCGGTCAGAAGCGACTTCCTGGTCCACGGTCACGTTCACCTCGCTAGTTGCCATATCGAAGGTATCACTTTCGCTATTGACAAGTTCCGTAAGGTTTCAGACACTCTCCAGTGCGTGACTACCATCGAAACCGAAAGTCCCATCCCCGCCGATGTCCGACGAGACCGGATGCTCGCGGTCGTGCGGGTCCGGGACTTCGCCACCGTCGCCGAACTGGCCGAGCAGTTCGCGATCTCGGAAGTCACGGTGCGCAGTGACCTCGAGTCACTCGCGGTGAGGGGCGATGTGCGACGAATCCGCGGTGGCGCGATCGCCACGAATCTACCCCGTCGGGAGCGCCCCTTCGAGGAGTCGGAGTCGGAGTTCGCGGTCGAGAAGATCGCGATCGGGCGCGCCGCCGCCGACCTCGTCAGGGACGGCGACACCGTCATCCTGGACGTCGGGACGACGACCGCGGCCGTGGCTCGGGCGATGGCCGCTCGCGCCGAACTCCGCGACGTCGTGGTTTTCACCAACAGCTTGACGACGGCGATGCAGCTGGAGCCGGTCATCCCGCGCTTCACCGTGGTCCTGACCGGTGGCACCTTGCGTCCGCTCCAGCACTCCCTCGTCGACCCGTTGGGCGACGGGGTCCTGGAACGCATCCGGGCGGACATGGCCTTCATCGGCTGCAACGGGGTCGATCCGGTAGCGGGGATCACCAACATCAACCTGCCCGAAGCCGAGATGAAGCGGCGGATGATGGGCGCGGCGCGGCGCCGCATCGTGGTCGCCGACGGCTCGAAGATCGGGCAGGTCGAACTCGCCCGGCTGTGCTCGGTCGATGCCGTCGATCTGTTGATGACCGGGCCCTCGGGCGACGCCACGATCCTCTCGGCGCTCGTCGAGCGGGGCATGCGGGTCGAGGTCGTGGACACATGAGAGCGGCCGTCGTCGTGGCCCGCCACGACCTGTGCCGGGCCGATGGCCGACGCCTGTTCGTCTACGGCCAGCTCCGCGGTGATCTCGCCGGCGACAGCCTGGGACCAGTCGAGTTGCCGGCGCTGCACCAGCGGTATGACGCGTTGTCCGACACCTGGGTCGCCATCTCCCCGGCCCGCAACAGGCGCCCGAACTCAGCGCTCGATGCGCGCACAGCCGCGGGGACCGCGTGTCCACTGTGCCCGGGTGGTCCAGAGGTGCCCTTCGGGTACGACGCCGCGGTCTTCGAGAATCGATGGCCGTCATACGTGGCGTCCCCGCCACCCGTCGGCGACGACCCGCGCATGGCTCGATCAGTGGGCCGCTGCGAAGTCGTCCTGTACACCGACGCGCACGTCGGTTCGCTGGCAACCCTGTCGCCTGAGGCCCTGGCCACCGTCGTCGCGATCTGGCGCGATCGCTCGACGGCGTTGTGGGCCGAAGCTGTCCACCGCTTCGTGATGGTCTTCGAGAACCGTGGCGAGGCAGTCGGCGCGACGATCTCCCACCCGCACGGGCAGATCTACGCCTTCGATCGCCTGCCCCCGTTCGTCGCCGCCCGGGCGGCCGTGCTGGCCCGTCACCGTGAGCGGACCGCTGCGTGCCTTACCTGCGCGGTGGTGGCGGAGGACACTGCCGCGCCAGGGCGCGAGGTCGTCCGCGGAGAACATTTCATGGTGGCCGTCCCGTTCGCCGCTCGCTGGCCGTTCGAAGTCCGGATCCGGGCTCGACGTCACGAGCTGCGCCGGCTGGCGGACCTCGAGCCGGCCGAACAGGTCGAGCTCGCGTCCCTGCTGAGGGAGGTGGTGTCGCGGTACGACGGACTCTTCGGGTTCGAACTGCCGTACATGATGGTGGTCAACGAGGGTCCCACGGACGTGCCGGACTGGCACCTGTCCGTGGAGTTCCTTCCGCCCCATCGCTCCGCCGAACTCACCAAGATCCGGGCGAGTGTCGAGACTGCCGCAGGGCAGTTCATCAACGACACCCTGCCCGAGCAGTCCGCCGCCCGTCTGGCGGCGGTCCAGGTGACCCACCGCTCCGAGCAGGTGGTTCCGACGACCGTCGACGTGGCGGTTCGTAGCGCTCGCTGACGCGGGCACACAGGAGGAGATGTACATCGTGGACAAGCGACTGCGCTGGCTTGCGCTAGCGTCCGCCTCGGCCATCCTGGCCGCGGCCTGTACCGGGAATACGGCATCGACCGCTCCCTCATCGGCGCCCTCGACGGCGCCGTCCAGCGCGCCCTCGGCGGAGCCGACCGTCGCCCCGTCAGAGCCGGCCTCGGATGTGACCGTCACATTCCGTACGCGCCCGGACAACGACGCGGAGGCGGCCGTCTACGAGCAGGTCGCGGCCAAGGTCAGCCAGATGACCGGTGTGACGGTCGTCTACCAGAAGGGTGGCTCGGAGACGTCCAGCTACCAGGACCAGCTCAAGACCGAGGCCGCCGCGGGCACCGCCCCGGACGTCTTCTGGCTTCCAGGCACGGACACGGCCGACTTCGCGACCAAGGGGATCACCCTTGACCTGCGCTCCTACGCGAGCGCGACCGACGGCTACAGCGACGACCTGTACTACCCGGGCCCGATGGCCCAGCTGACGACGGACCCGGCCACCGGCCAGCCCGGCGACAAGCTCTGGGGCCTGCCCCGCGACGTGTCCACATTCGGCCTCTATCTCAACCTCGACCTCATCGCCGAGGCCGGGGCCGAGGATCCGCGGGAGCTCGCCGCAGCCGGCGACTGGACGTGGGCCAAGTTCGAGGAAGTCGGCAAGAAGGTCGCTGCCCTGAGCGCTGACGTCAAGGCGTACGGTGCCTCGTCGTGGTGGGGCCCGTACGGCGTCTGGATGAATGGCGCCGGCGGCGGGTTCTTCAACGCCGATCGCAGCGCATGTGGTCTCGACACCCCCGAATCGATCGCCGGACTCGAGCAGCTGAAGAAGATCTACGAGCTCGACAACTTCGCCATCAAGTACGGCGAGGATCCCGAAGGACCGTTCATCGCCGGCAACGTCGCGATGTTCCAGAACGGCCGCTGGGCCACTCCGAACATCCGGACCAATGCCAAGTTCGATTGGGACGTCGTGCGTCTGCCCGACGGCCCGAAGCCGGGTGGCAACTGGCTGTTCTGGGGCGCCTACGCGGTCAATGCCAAGGCCGCCGATGCGGAAGCCGCCTGGAAAGTCGCCTACGCCCTGACCGACCCGGAGGTCCAGAAGATGGTCTCCGAGCTCGGCGCCAATATCCCGAGCCGGGTCGGAGATGCGGCGATCGCCGACTTCCTGACCTTCAGCCCGCCCGCCAACAACCAGGCCTTCATCGATGGCCTGACCACCAACCCTGCCACCGAGGGCCCGCTGTGGGCCGGAAGCTGGCCCAAGTTCGACACCGTGATGGGCGCCGCCGTCACGTCCGTCGTGAATGGCGAGACGACCGTGGACGAGTTCAAGGCCACGATCTGCACCAGTGCCAACGCGGAAGCGTTCGGCAACTAGGTCATCGCCCCGGGAGGGCCGACCCGCGAGGGTCGGCCCCGACCCGGTTCGCCCAGTCTCCGAGAAGGACCTCCCGTGACTGCCACGCCTGACTCCCGCTCGCTCGAGCGCACCGTGCCCCCACCCGGGCCGGGCGGTCCGCTCGACCGTGCGCGCGATCTGCTCGCGGCGCTCACGCCGCTCCTCCAGCTCATCCTGACCGTGGCCGGTGCGATCGGCACCCTGGCCCTCGTCGTGGCCGGGCCGCGCGACCTCCCGCTGCCGGTCTTCCTGGTCCTGTTGACCGTGCCCATCCTGTTCACGATCGCCGCCGGCGTCAGCGCCTGGTGGACGTTCGGGCAACGCTCGACCGGCCGGGTCATGGCCATCATCGTCGACTATCTCGTGGTGCTCGCTGCGCTGGTCGCCCTGTTCGTGATCCAGGGCACGTTCCTGGGGATCGACGCCCTCGCCGATTCCTTCGCTGCCGGCCTGCCCTGGCTGGCCCTGGGACTGGTCGCGTTCCTGCTCAGCTACCTCGTTGACGCCGCCGACCGGTCGGTGTTCGAGCGGCCGCTGCGCCGGCTTCGGCTCGGTCTGCTGGCCGTCGCGGTTGTCGGCTGGCTCGTGGCCATGGGGGCGCCGAGGGGCGTCATCGACTTCGCCCTGGGTCTGCTGCGCCCTGAGGCCGCAGCGATCAGCGCCGTCCTGCTCGTCGTCGGTGCCGTGTTGCTGGCCCTCTGGGGACCGGCCGGCCACCGCCGGTACGGCGCGACCCTGCGCGATTCCGAGACCATCAACGGCGTGATCTTCGCGTCGCCGAACGTCCTTGGCTTCCTGGCCTTCTTCGCCGGGCCGCTGCTGTTCAGCCTGTACGTCTCGTTCAGCGACTGGGACGCGTTCAGTTCGCCGGTCTTCGTCGGGTTGAAGAACTACATCGACATCCTGAGTATCCAGATCATCACCCTGTCGGATCCGACCGTGGCGCTGCCGCCCGGGCTCAACCCGGGCTTCACGGAGATCCTGCGCATCGGCCCGCTGGTCCTCGCTGCGGGCGACAACCTGTTCTGGATCTCGTTGCGCAACATCCTGTTGTTCTCGGTCATCGCCATCCCGTTGGCGGTGATCCCGTCCCTGTTCCTTGCCACGCTGCTCAACTCGAATGTGCGCGGGGTGCGGTTCTTTCGCGCCCTGTACTTCATCCCGAGCGTGGCCGGCGTGGTCGGCGTCGCCATCATCTGGAAGTCCCTGCTCGACCAGAGCGTCGGCTGGGTCAACTACCTGGTCAGCCTGGTGGTGACGTTTCTCAACGACACCTTCGGGCTGTCCGTCGCGGATCCGAAGATCGGTTGGCTGTCAGATCCCTCCACGGCCCTGCCGGCCATCGCCATCGTGTTCGCCTGGACGCTCGTCGGCTTCAACGCGGTGCTGTTCCTGGCCGGACTCCAGGGCATCCCCGCCGACCTCTACGAGGCCGCCAAGATCGACGGCGCCGGGCGCTGGCAGCGGTTCCGCAACGTGACCGTCCCGATGGTCGCGCCGACCACCTTCTTCGTGGTGGCCACCACCACGATCCTGAGCCTGCAGCTGTTCACGGAACCCTACGTCCTGACCAGCCCCAACCCCGGCGGGCCGAGCAACGCGACCCTGACGCCGGTCATGTACCTGTACAACACGGGCTACCAGCAGTTCGAGTTCGGCTATGCATCGGCGGTCGCGTGGGTGCTCTTCGCGCTCATCTTCGCGTTCACGGTGATCCAGTACCGGCGACAGCGGCGGGATGCCGCGGCCTTCGGCGGATGAGGGACGACTGATGACATCGATCACCGCTCCGAGCGTGAGGACTGCCTCCCGCCGCCCTGGCCTCGGCCGACGCATCCGGCGGACCGCCGGCGCCGTGCTGGTCTACGTGCTGCTGCTCCTGGTCGGCTTGATCGTCGTGTTCCCGTTCGTGTTCATGGTCACGACGTCGCTGAAGCGCAGTGAAGAGGTCTACGTCTTTCCGCCGACACTCCTGCCCCAGGCGCCCAAGACCGTCATCGTGCCGGGTCTCGACGAGCCCCAGCCGCTGTATGCCATCGAAACGAATGGGGTCGTCCGCGAGATGTACCCAGCCGAGCGCGGCGTGGATGCCGGCGTCTTCCGCGATCCGACCGCGCCAGACGCCGCGCCGCTCGCGTGGCCGATCGAGGCCGCGACAGCGCTGACTGCCGCCGACGGCACGCCGACCACGGCGGTCGTGGACGGGACGACCCTGCCGCTCTACTCAGTCGATGTGGCGGGGACGGTCAGGCAGCTGGCCCTGGAGCGGGAGACGTCGGTCGCGAGGTTCGTCGATCCGAGCGACCCAGCCATCGTTGGCTACGGGGTCCTGCGGACGGCCGTGGCGATCGGCTCACCCACGGCGAATCCGGGCAACTTCTCGGACGTGCTGGATCGCGCCGGTTTCGATCGGAACCTGACCAACACCCTCCTCGTGACGATCGTGACGGTGCTCGGACAGCTCCTGACCAGCATCCTTGGGGGCTATGCCTTCGCGCGCATCCGCTTCCCGGGCCGCGAGCAGCTCTTCCTGCTGTATCTCGGCTCCATCATGGTCCCGTTCGTGGTCCTGATCATCCCGCTCTACCAGCTCATGGTCGCCATCGGCTGGGTGGACTCGGTGGCCTCGCTGGTGTTCCCGTGGCTGATCACCGCGTACGGCACGTTCCTGATGCGCCAGTTCTTCATCTCCGTCCCGCGCGAGCTGGAGGAGGCGGCGATCGTTGACGGGGCGAGTCGCTGGACGATCCTGTGGCGCATTTTTGTGCCGCTTTCGCTGCCGGCGGTGGCGACCCTGACCACGTTTTCGTTCCTGTACTCCTGGAACAGCTTCGTCTGGCCGTTCATCGTCATCAGCACGGGCAATACCGAGGCGCAGGTCCTGACCGTGGCGCTCCAGCAGTTCGGGGGCCGGGCACAGGACGCGCCCCAGCTCATCTTCGCCGGCGTGACCATCGCGGTCGCTGTGCCGGTCATCGCGTTCCTGCTTGTCCAGCGCTACTACGTCGAGAACGTGTCGACGAGCGGGATCAAGTAGCGGACTGTCGTGCCAGCCGGATGGTCAGGCGGCCGGTCGTCGGGTGCTGCCACTGGATCCGGCCTGCGTCGCCGTCCACGGCCGCCGTCCCCGCGCTGACCGCGATGGCCGGACCATCCGGGTAGGCAGGGATCGGGCAGACGACCTCTGTCGGGGCGCTGGCGGCCGCCTCGCCGGCCTCGATCACGGCCTCGAAGACGCCACCGACCGGGTCGTAGCACTGCTCGACGAGCGTGCCCGCGCACGCGTACACGTAGGGGCGGGCGAACGCGCTGAGGCCGCGTGTGCCCGCGTCCGGGTGCCTCGGGTCCGGGGCCAGGGCCGCATCGTCGCCGCTCCAGATGGACAGGTCCTCGCCGTTCCAGCCGTCCCCATGGGCGTGCGTGTTGTCGGGTGTGACGTTCCACAGCGTGCCGTGGACGAGGGCCGCGTCCAGTGCCGCGTACGAGGCGGCAAGGGCCTCGGTCGCGGCCACATGACCGCCGACTGCGTTGGTCGCCGCGCCATCGTCGAGGTCGAATGGCACGCCGACCTCGCCGATCAGGGTGGGACCGCCGCCGAAGACGCGCTCCGTCGTCGCCACGTGGCTCAGGAGCTGCTCGGTGAAGGACGCGCGAACGGCCGCCTCGCCAGCCACGACCGTCCCAGGCTCGCCCCAGACGAGCGCCCGGGCGGGATCCCATCGTTTGGTGATGAGCGTGGCCAGGTCATACCAGTGCGGGGCGTGGACGACTCGCTCCGGGTCGCCGGTCATGGCGTCCCAGGCCAGGGACGCCTCGGCGCCTGGCTCGCCTTCCACGAAGATGAGCCAGGTCGGATCCACCTCCCGGACCATCGCGGCGAATGCGCGGATGAACGGTCGCAGCGCATCGGACCAGACGTCGACAAGCGCGAAGTGGTCGGGCCGAAGCAAGCGCGGTCGCCCGCCATCATCGAGGTCCCAGATGCCCTCCCGGCGCCAGGGGTCGAACGAGTCGTCGCGCCACGCGTTGACACCGTTCGGATTGAGGATCGTCTCGCCGACGACGACCGGGTCAAGACCGCGCAGTTCCACGAGCGGGACCCGGGCGCTGACTCCGGCCGGGACCGCCATCGACTGGAGCCCGGTCAGCTGTGGCGCCGAGCCGTAGACCGGGAGCGGCGCGCTGAGGTCGGCGACGTTCAGGTAGCCCGGTGACGGCTCGTTCATCGGCTCCCAGCCGAGGACGTTGGGCAGGCCCGCAAGGCGCTCCGCGATCGCCCGCATCGAGCCCAGGAAGTGGCGTTGCAGGTAGCGTTGGGCAGGCTCGCCCTCGATCGTGGTTCGTGGCGCGATGCGGTCGCCGGCCAGGAACAGCCCGAACATCGTCGCGCTCGCAAGGCGCGTCCAGTTGTTTGGCCAGATCATCGGCCCGTGTCGATCAGGCGATCGGCCGTGCTGGGTGATGGCCGCCTCGGAGGCGTCCAGCCTCGAAAGATCGAAGCCGACGGCCTCCAGCGTCCAACCCGGCGCCCCATCGCCGCCAGACCAACGGCTCCAGGCGTCCTGGTGCGGATCGATGAACACGTGCAGACCGTGGTCGCCGGCGCGACGCGCGACCGCGGCGATGTAGGCGAGGTACGACTCGTCGTGGATGCCCGGCCTGGCGTGTTCCACGGCCTCCCAGGTCACCAGCAGGCGCAGGACGCGGAAGCCCCAGCGCCGGTAGCGGGCAAGGTGGATGTCGATCTCGTCGAGCGCCAGCGGCCGGCCGACGAACGACGCCTCGCGGTGGGTCGCCGGGTCCTGCGCGAGGTGCGTGGCACCGGGCGGTGACCCCGGCGTCTTGGAGTTGCCGCCGAGGTTCACGCCACGAAGGAGCACGCGACGACCGGCCGCGTCGGCGAACCACGGTCCATCGAGCGACAGGCGTTCCATGGCCGCGAGTGTGGCAGGCCGGCGACCCTCATCGCGCGGCTACCATGGCCGCCAACAAGGACGGAGGCACCATGCGGCTCTGGGGCGGACGCTTCAGCGAGGACAACGACCAGCGCGTCGCCGATTTCACGCGCTCCGTGGAGCTCGACCGGGCACTGGCCGCTGACGATCTCGCGGGCTCGATGGCGCACGTGCGCGGCCTGGCGAGGGCCGGCCTCCTGACGGACGACGAGGTCGCGCAGCTGATCGGCGGCCTGACCACCCTGGCCGAGGCCGTGGCGGCTGACGAGATCGTGTGGGATCCGGCCCTTGAGGACGTCCACCTCAACCTCGAGGCGGCGCTGGCCGAGCGCATCGGGCCGGTGGCGGGCAAGCTGCACACCGGCCGCTCGCGCAACGACCAGGTCGCCACGGACCTGCGCCTGTGGCTGCGCCGGGCGATCGATCGATCGGATGCGGCGCTCCTCGACTTCGAGCGCGCCCTGGTGGAGCTCGCGGAGCGCGAGGGCACCGCGGTGCTGCCCGGCACGACGCATAACCAGCCGGCCCAGCCGGTGCTCTTCGCCCATCACCTGCTGGCCTACGTCGAGATGGCCGAGCGCGATCGCGGGCGTCTGGCCGATGCCGGGAGACGGGCCAACGTCTCGCCGCTGGGCTCTGGCGCCCTCGCGGGCGCCGGGTACCCGCTTGATCGCGAGGCGACGGCGCGCGAACTCGGGTTCGACGGCGTCACGGCGAATTCGCTCGATGCAGTCAGCGACCGGGATTTCGTCGTGGAGACGCTCGCGGCCATCGCCCTCGGGATGGTCCACCTCAGCCGGCTGGCCGAGGAGATCACGTGGTGGTCGAACCCGGCGTTCGGGTTCGTGCGCGCGTCCGACGCCTTCTCCACGGGTTCCTCGATCATGCCCAACAAGAAGAACCCGGACCCGGCCGAGCTCGTGCGTGGCCGCGCCGCCCGCGTCATCGGGCAGCTCACCGGGGCGTTGGCGCTGCTCAAGGGGCTGCCGCTGGCCTACCAGCGCGACCTCCAGGAGGACAAGGCGCCGCTGTTCGATGGCGTGGCCGTGTTCGAGGCGTCGCTGGGCGTGCTCGCCGGGATGCTCCAGACGATGACCGTGGATCGCGAGCGGATGCGTGCCGCCACCGACGAGGGCTACACCACGGCGACCGCGGTGGCCGATGCCCTGGTCCGTCGCGGCATCCCGTTCCGTGTCGCTCACCACGTCGTGGGCTCGCTCGTGGCCCAGGCCGAGGAGGCGGG